>CAYTIR010000078.1:0-9342 GCA_964437955.1 uncultured Staphylococcaceae bacterium | reverse complement strand
TTGGGGGGTAAGGTTTAAAAAAGTCTTAGGAGGATGAACATGAATATCCATGAGTATCAAGGGAAAGAAATTTTTCGCTCCATGGGCGTAGCTGTGCCTAACGGCAGCGTGGCATATACACCAGAGGAAGCAGTCGATGTTGCAAAAACACTCGATTCCGATGTGTATGTCGTAAAAGCCCAAATCCACGCAGGTGGACGAGGAAAAGCAGGCGGTGTTAAAATCGCTAAGTCTATCGATGAGGTAAGGGAATATTCCAAGGAACTGCTTGGTAAAGTACTTGTTACACATCAGACTGGGCCTGAAGGTAAGGAAGTTAAAAGACTGCTTATCGAAGAAGGATGCGATATCCAGAATGAATTCTATATCGGTTTCGTAATCGACCGTGCAACTGACCGCGTTGTTCTGATGGGGTCTGAAGAAGGCGGAACTGAAATCGAAGAAGTAGCTGCAGAAACACCTGAAAAAATATTCAAAGAAGTTATCGATCCTGTAGTCGGTCTTATGCCGTACCAGGCGAAACGTCTTGCATTCAACATCAACATCCCTAAAGAGTCCGTAAACAAAGCGGCAAAACTCATGCTTTCTCTATACAATGTATTCACAGAGAAAGATTGCGCAATCATGGAAATCAACCCGCTTGTTTCAACAGGTGCAGGTGATGTACTCGCATTGGATGCGAAAGTCAACTTCGATGAAAACGCACTGTTCCGCAACAAAGACGTTGTTGAACTCCGTGACCTTGATGAAGAGGATCCAAAAGAAATCGAAGCGTCTAAATACGACCTTTCATATGTTGCACTTGATGGAAACATAGGCTGCATGGTCAATGGTGCAGGTCTTGCTATGGCAACAATGGATACGATCAACCACTTCGGCGGAAGCCCGGCTAACTTCCTTGACGTAGGGGGCGGCGCGACAACTGAAAAGGTTACTGAAGCATTCAAGATCATCCTCGGTGATGAAGGCGTTGAAGGCATCTTCGTTAATATTTTCGGCGGAATCATGAAATGTGATGTTATCGCTGAAGGTGTTGTAGAAGCAGTTAAAAATGTAGGTCTTGAAATTCCGCTTGTTGTACGTCTTGAAGGAACAAACGTTAAAAGAGGTAAAGAAATTCTTGACTCTTCTGACTTTGAAATCATCCCTGCAAGCACTATGGCGGAAGGCGCTCAAAAAATCATTGAAGCGGTCAACCAAAATAAATAATAACGGAGGAATCTACTGTGGGTGTATTTATCGATAAAGATACGAAAGTACTAGTACAAGGCATAACTGGTGGAACTGCACTGTTCCATACAAAACAGATGCTTGAATACGGCACGAAAATCGTCGCCGGTGTAACACCTGGTAAAGGTGGACAGGAAGTTGAAGGCGTACCTGTCTACAACACTGTCGAAGAAGCAAAAGAAGCAACAGGCGCAAATGTTTCTGTAATCTATGTACCTGCGCCTTTCGCAGCGGATGCAATCGTCGAGGCTGCTGATGCAGAGCTTGATATGGCAATCTGTATTACAGAACATATTCCTGTACTCGACATGGTTAAAGTCAAGCGCTACCTCGAAGACAAAAAGACCCGTCTTGTAGGTCCAAACTGTCCAGGTGTAATCACGGCTGATGAATGTAAGATTGGTATCATGCCTGGTTATATCCACAAAAAAGGCCATGTGGGTGTAGTGAGCCGTTCAGGTACACTGACTTATGAAGCTGTGCATCAGCTTACTGAAGAGGGTATCGGTCAAACGACTGCAGTCGGTATCGGCGGCGACCCTGTCAATGGTACAGACTTCATTGATGCTCTTAAGGCGTTCAATGAAGATCCGGAAACATATGCTGTTGTAATGATTGGTGAAATCGGCGGAACTGCAGAAGAAGAAGCAGCAGAGTGGGTCAAAGAAAATATGACTAAGCCTGTAGTCGGATTTATCGGCGGTGTCACAGCACCTCCAGGAAAACGCATGGGTCACGCTGGTGCAATCATCTCTGGTGGTAAAGGTACTGCGGATGAGAAAATCAAAACAATGAACGCATGCGGCATTGAAACAGCGGATACGCCATCTGAAATTGGGGAGACACTTATTTCCCGCATCAAAAAAGAAGATGGATTATATGAAAAATGCCTGACTGTAAAGTAAATGTCATATAAATCACAGATAAGATGATGAAAGAGGAGGATCCTTATGGATTTCTCCTCTTTTTTTACTTTTATTACCAGTGAATATATTTGAATTGTATTCTGGAATTGGATAATTTTCTTCTATAATATATATAAAACATACATCAGGAGGAAGAAAATGAATCTGTTGTCCATGAGTTATGCAGGTGTCACTCCGCATGAATATGCCGCTTTAACAGGTAGAATGAACAGGGTTGATAAGAAAAAGCTGTCTGGAAAACTGGCGTTTTCAAAACAGTTGAATGAAAAATTATTGAGAAATAACATGGTGGAAAATAATATTACAGTAATCACCATTGAAGATGAATCATATCCGGAAATTTTAAAAGAAACGTATGATCCGCCTTACATACTTTACTGTCGAGGAGACGTTGGGATATTGAAAGAACCGCTTCTGGGAGTCGTGGGAAGCAGAAAAGCGACCAGTTATTCGAGGCATGTATTATCAGACATTTTGCCGCACTTCAAAAATAAAATTTCAATAATTTCAGGTCTTGCTTATGGAGCAGATGAAATGGCGCATGAAATATCGATGAATTCAGGGGTGAAAACTGTGGGTGTTCTTGCCTTTGGTTTTGATTTCCACTATCCGGCCACGACAAAAAGATTAAGAGAAACCATGGAGAAAGAGCATCTTGTAATCAGTGAATATCCGCCGAAAAGCGGGATTGATAAGTGGAAGTTCATTGCAAGGAACCGTATCATATCAGGGCTTTCACAAGGTGTTCTAGTAACGGAGGCGGAAGAGAACAGCGGCAGTCTGATCACTTTGGAAATGGCTTTGAATGAAAACAGACATACTTTCTGCATCCCGGGAAATATTACTTCAAAATTATCGTCGGGCACAAATTCAAGAATACGCGAAGGAGCAAAACCGGTCCTCGGCGCAAATGACATTCTAGAAGATTTTTCCTTCGGAATTTCATCTGCAAATGAAAAAATAAAACCTTTAATAGTTGACAAACAATTTTAGTTCACTGTATTATTTGGATTTGAAAAGACAAGGAAAAAGGAGGCAGTCGAAAATGGCGGATAATTTGGTTATTGTCGAATCGCCGGCTAAAGCCAAAACCATCGAAAAATACTTGGGTAAAAGATATAAAGTAGTAGCTTCGATGGGGCATGTTCGAGATTTGCCTCGCAGTCAAACGGGGATAGATACAGAAAATAATTACGAGCCTAAATACATTACGATTCGCGGCAAGTGTCCTATTCTCAAAGATCTGAAGAAAGAAGACAAAAAAGCGAAGAAGATATACTTGGCAAGTGACCCGGACCGCGAAGGTGAAGCAATTGCCTGGCATTTGAGCCATGCACTGGGCGACGACAAAGATTATTACAGAGTTGTATTCAATGAAATAACAAAAGATGCTGTAAAAGAAAGTTTTAAACATCCAAGTGAAATCAATCAGCAGCTTGTGGATGCACAGCAGGCAAGACGCATTCTGGATCGTCTGGTAGGTTACAACATTTCACCTGTACTATGGAAGAAAGTGAAAAAAGGCCTGTCAGCCGGACGGGTACAATCAGTTGCACTAAGATTGGTGATCGACCGGGAAAATGAAATACGCAATTTCAAGCCTGAGGAATACTGGACCATCACCGGACAGTTCAAACATGGACGGAGCAGTTTTGAAGGGAAGTTCAACAGGCTTGAAAAGGAAAAACTCAAATTGAAGACGAAAGAGGATGTCGACAAAGTTCTCGCACAGCTCAATGGAAATGATTTTAATGTTGATTCTGTTGAGAAAAAAGAGAAGAAGAGATACCCTGCCCAGCCGTTTACAACTTCATCACTGCAGCAGGAAGCTGCCCGTAAACTGAACTTCAAGGCCCGCAAGACGATGATGATCGCGCAGCAGCTGTATGAAGGGATCGACATCAAAAAAGAAGGTACGGTGGGTCTCATCACATATATGAGAACGGACTCCACAAGGATTTCACCCGTAGCCCAAACAGAAGCTGTGGATTTTATTGAGAATGCTTACGGCAATGAATTTGTAGGTCAGAAAAAATCGGCTAAGCAGTCCGAGTCGAGCCAGGATGCCCACGAGGCAGTCCGTCCGACATCGGCGAACCGTACGCCGGCCAATATGAAACAGTATCTCTCACGGGATCAGTACAGACTGTATAAACTTGTGTGGGATCGCTTCATCGCCAGCAATATGGCGCCGGCGATTCTTGATACGGTGAAAATGGAGCTGTCCAATAACGGTGTGATCTTCAGAAGCAACGGTCAGACAATCAAGTTCAAGGGATTCATGCAGATCTATATTGAAGGCAATGACGATGGTGAGGAAGATCTGAACAACCGTCTTCCGGAAATAGCAGAGCAGGAGACTGTGAAATCTGAAAAGATCGATCCAAAACAGCATTTCACCCAGCCGCCGCCAAGGTTTACCGAGGCGAGACTGGTGAAAACACTTGAAGAGCTCGGAATCGGCCGTCCGTCGACATATGCACCGACGATTGATACGATACAGAAACGTAATTATGTAAAGCTCGATCAGAAACGGTTTATGCCGACAGAAATCGGTGAAATTGTCAACCAGTCAATGACTGAATATTTCCCTGATATTATCGATGTGGACTTTACCCGGACGATGGAAAAAAGTCTTGATGATGTCGCAGAAGGTGACGCCTCATGGGTGAAGGTCATCGATGATTTCTATAAAGGATTCAGCCCCCAGGTTGAACGCGCTGATGCAGAAATGGAAAAGATTGAAATCAAGGATGAACCTGCAGGAGAAGATTGTGAGAAATGTGGATCTCCGATGGTTTATAAGATGGGCCGTTACGGTAAATTCATGGCCTGTTCCAATTTCCCGGATTGCAGGAATACGAAAGCCATCGTCAAGACGATTGGTGTGAAGTGTCCAAAATGTAAGGATGGGGAAGTCGTAGAAAGGAAATCCAAGAAGAACCGTATATTTTACGGGTGTGACCAATACCCGGAATGCGACTTCATTTCATGGGATCGTCCGATTGGCAGGGATTGTCCGAAGTGCCAGCATTACCTGGTGGAAACGAAAAAAGGAAAATCAGCCAAAGTCAAATGTACAAACTGTGATTACGAAGAAAAAGCTGAGTAATTATAAATACCCATATGTTCATATGGGTATTTTTGCTTGTTTTTTAAAATGTTTTAATAATATTCATTAAATTTTGTGCATTTGCCCTATAAATAGTTTACAATATATCATTGGGAACTGAGAAAAGGGTTTATTGAACGTAATTTTATTGCGAAATCCCGTATCGTTTGTACGAGTTTTTATAATTGTGATAAGATTCTGATAAAGGAGGTGGGGATATCCGCTACCTTGAACAGTTTCTGGATCAGCTGGCTTTTCAGCGTAATCTTTCGGAACATACCGTTACAAATTACAAAAGGGATATCCTTGAATTTGAAAAATTTCTGAATGCAGAAGCACTCGCCACAGAAAATTTTAAATATATGGATGCCAGAAACTATCTCAATCATCTATATGAAAATAGATTGAAGAAGTCGACGGTCTCCAGAAAGATATCATCATTGAGAAGTTTTTATAATTATCTACTCGATCGGGAACTAGTGACTGATAATCCATTCAGCAATCTGCCGAATCCGAAGCAGGAAAAGCCATTGCCTGGCTTTCTTTATGAAAATGAAATCAATGCGCTGTTTGAAGGTCTTGATCAGAATTCCAGTATGTATGACAGGGATTCCGCTTTGCTTGAATTACTCTATGCTACGGGAATACGTGCATCTGAACTCCTGAGCCTGAAGGTGACAAACATTGATTTCAATCATTCGATCATCAAGGTTACGGGTAAAGGTGGCAAGGAACGGGTCATACCTTTTGGAGACAAAGCCTCTGCGGCACTCCAAAATTATATTGAAGCATATCAGGATGCAATCAATTCATGCGGTGCCCTGTGGCTCAATCACAGGAAAGCGCCGCTGACCTCGAGAGGATTGAGGTATGTACTGGATATGATGGTTAAAAAGAGTGCGAGCGACTTTCACATCCACCCGCATAAGATCAGGCACAGTTTTGCAACACACATGCTGAATAATGGTGCCGATCTCAGGGCGGTGCAGGAACTGCTCGGCCATGAATCTCTTTCCACAACACAGAGATATACCCACGTTTCCAAAGAACAGCTCAGGAAGACGTATTTACAACATCATCCAGCAAATAAGTAAGAGGTGAAAGAATGGCTATTAAAGGAACAACGATATTTGCCATCAGGCATCAGGACAGGATGGCGATGGCCGGTGATGGACAGGTTACACTTGGGAACCAGGTTGTAATGAAACATACCGCGCGTAAAGTGAGACGGCTTTTCGACGATAAGGTCGTCGCTGGTTTTGCAGGCAGTGTGGCAGATGCTTTCACATTGTTTGAGAAATTTGAAGCCAATCTGCACGCATATAATGGTAATCTATCACGTGCTGCAGTTGAACTCGCAAAAGAGTGGAGAGGGGATAAGATCCTCAGGCAGCTCGAGGCGATGCTCATTGTAATGGACAAGGAAACCATGCTTCTGGTAAGCGGCACAGGTGAGGTCATAGAACCGGATGATGGAATACTTGCAATTGGCAGCGGGGGGAACTACGCACTCAGCGCCGGAAGAGCAATGAAACGTCATGGAGACGGACTTGATGCGGAAACCATTGCGAGGGACAGCCTTCTGATTGCCAGCGAAATATGCGTATTCACAAATGATAATATTATTGTTGAAACGATTGATTAAAGGAGCGTCTATAAGTGAAACAGAATCTTTCTCCACGTGAGATAACAGCGCGTCTCGATGCAGACATCATCGGACAGGATGAGGCGAAACGCAAAGTCGCGATTGCAATGCGGAACAGATTCAGAAGAATGCAGCTGGATGATGATCTTAAAGAAGAAGTGATTCCCAAAAACATTCTTATGATTGGACCGACAGGAGTAGGGAAAACAGAAATAGCAAGACGTATGGCGAAACTCACCGGAGCACCTTTCACCAAAGTCGAAGCGACAAAATTCACCGAAGTGGGCTATGTCGGACGGGATGTTGAAAGCATGGTCCGTGATCTTGTCGAAGCGGGCGTACGCATCGTCAAGGAAAGACAGATGGAGCTTGTTGAAGAGGATGCAGCGAATCTTGCTGAGGAACGGCTGGCAGGACTGCTTGCTCCGGGTGTCAAACGTACGAAACAATCTAACAACCCCTTTGAGATGTTCATGAACCAGCAGGATAATGGTGAATATGAAGAGGTCACTGATGAAGTGCGCCAGAAAAGGTTGAGTCTACGTGACAAGCTGAAGGCAGGGCTTCTCGAAGATGAAAAAGTGACGATAGAAGTAGAGCAGAATCAAAACCCGATGGGCATGATGATGCCGGGAATGGATGAGGGCGGCATGCAGGATATGTTGAAACAATTCATGCCGAAGAAGAAGCACAAACGCACTCTGACTGTTAAGAAGGCAAGGGAATACCTGAAACGTGAAGAAGCGGAAAAGATCATTGATGATGATACTGTTAACTCTGAAGCGATTGAACTTGCAGAAACGATGGGTATCATTTTCATTGATGAGATGGATAAGATTGCCAAAGGCGGCCAGAACACTGGAGATGTCTCAAGAGAAGGTGTTCAGCGTGATATCCTGCCGATTGTGGAAGGCAGCACGATCCAGACGAAATACGGTCCGATAAACACCGATCATATACTCTTCATCGGCGCCGGTGCTTTCCATGTTGCCAAACCGAGTGATCTCATACCCGAACTTCAAGGACGTTTTCCGATCCGTGTAGAGCTGGATAAGCTCAAAGCGGAAGACTTTGAAAACATATTAAGGGAACCGAGAAGCTCTTTATTGAAGCAGTATGAAGCTTTACTGTCCACTGAAGGTGTGACAATATCATTCACAGATGATGCTGTAGCCGAACTCGCTAGAATCGCTTTCCAGGTGAACTCGGATACAGATGATATCGGGGCAAGGCGCCTGCACACGATTCTGGAGACTTTACTTGAAGAGCTGCTCTTTGAAGCGAGCGGGATGCAGGGCGCACATGTAGAAATCACAGAGCAGTACGTTACATCAAGATTGGACAAAATAAAATCAGATAAAAACCTAAGCGCATTTATCTTATAATCATAAAGGAGAAAAAAGAATGAGCAGTCTATTACAAAAAACAAGAGAGATTAACAAACTGATTCAAGGCAACAAAGGTCTGAAAGTAGATTTTAAGGAAGTTTCTGAAATTGTGAGCAGTGTTCTGGTATGTAATGCATTCATCGTGTCACGTAAAGGGAAGGTTCTTGGTTTCGGCGTGAACTCCGAAATCACGAACCCGCGTATCAGGGAAATGCTTGAAAACCGGAGATTCCCGGATGAATATGTTAGCAAGGTTATGAAAATTGATGAAACACGGGAAAATATTAAATTCGAAGACCCGATGACAATTTTCCCTACAGAAGATTCCTTCCAGGATTCAGAGACTTGCATCGTACCGATCAGCGGCGGTGGTGAGCGCCTGGGCACACTTATTCTGGGACGTGTTACTGAAGCGTTTTCTGAAGATGACCTGGTCCTTGCGGAATATGCAGGAACAGTTGTCGGTATGGAAGTACTGAGGGAGAAGCAGGAAGAAATCGAGAAGAAAGCCCGTGACAAAGCGAGCATTGCCATGGCAATCCGTTCCCTTTCCTATTCAGAGAGAGAAGCGATTGAGCACATTTTTGAAGAACTCGATGCGGATGAAGGACTGCTTGTTGCATCCAAAGTTGCCGATCGTGTAGGCATTACACGTTCAGTAATCGTCAATGCACTTCGTAAGCTGGAGAGTGCCGGTGTCATAGAATCGAGATCACTCGGTATGAAAGGTACTTTCATCAAAGTGAAGAAAGAGGACTTCCTTCCGGAACTCAGGAAAGAAAGCTAATTTCATGTTTGATTTAAACACCGAAATATGATATATTATTTAACGGCTGAATTACAGTCCATTACACACAGTAATGTCGATTGATGACAGGTGCCGCTAAGGTCGTCATCATAGCATTACTGGAGGAAAAACCTAAGGAGGAAATATCAATGGCAGTTATTACTATGAAGCAATTGCTTGAAGCTGGTGTACATTTCGGTCACCAGACAAGAAGATGGAACCCTAAGATGGCTCCTTACATCTTCACTGAGATA
>CAYTIR010000077.1:0-9572 GCA_964437955.1 uncultured Staphylococcaceae bacterium | reverse complement strand
GCCTACTTTGACACCGTCGATATCGATGATGCTGTCATCTTCGTGGAAATGACGGTTCGCCTTTTTGTATGGTGCTGAAATGCGATGGACATCATCTACTACCTGGAATCTTTTCATATCGTTTTCTGTAATTTTCGAAGTGTCACCGATCAATCCAATGATTGTGCGGTTCTTACCATCTGACCGGTGTACTTGAAAACCTGCCTCCTCAATATTTTTCGTGAGTTCCTGAATTTCCTGTTCCTTTGCGTCCTGCTTTACGTGAATAATCATAAAATAAAACCTCCCATTAAATTTTGGTAAAAATAAAACCGCCACTTATATCTTAAATAAGTGGCGGTGGAATTTATAAAATAATATACAGAGCCGCTAGCCACTTATTTAGGATAAATGGCTAAACATCACAAAATGCTTCAGCCATCACTTGATACAAACATAAAAGGTTCGTTTTACGTTTGTACGCATGTGATGGGTACAAACGGTATCAAAAATAGCTAAAGTAAAATCGATTATGTTGTTGTTGTCTTTTTGAAAGTAACATATATAATCGCCTCTTTTGGGATGTGTTGAGAGTAATTATATAGCGGTCTAATTGTTTTGTCAATACAGAATTATCAGAAATATTGAATTGCATAGAAATTTGTTTACGTATATACTAATTTAATATATTGAAAGTGGAGGGTCATTCATGAAAATAGTAATTGCAGGTCTCGGTAATATCGGCGGTTCATTCGCCCTTGCCATAAAAGATAAAGCACCTGAACATGAAATATACGCGATAGATATTAACCCCCAATCCTTGAGGGACGCTGAGAAGAGTGGACTGATTGCACAAGGATATGAATCCCCTGAAGCAATCATTCCTCAGGCAGACTTGATCATCTTTGCCGTCTATCCAATGATTCTTAAATCTTTAGTAGAGGCATATGCGCCCTACTTCAAAGAAGGTGTCATCCTAACTGATGTGACAGGTGTAAAACGCTCCATCATCAAAGAAATCGAACCACTTCTTCCAGATAACGTGGATTTCGTATTTGGTCATCCCATGGCCGGCCGTGAGAACAGAGGACTGTCTTTTGCCAGCGGTGAGGTGTTCCAGGGAGCGAACTACTTGTTTACACCGACAGAAAGGAACAGACAGGAGAACATTAAACTCCTATCAGATTTCGTCGGGGAAATCGGTTTTAGGAATGTAACTTCCATAACACCTGATTTTCACGATGAAGTCATCGGTTTCACAAGCCAGCTTGCCCATGTCATAGCAGTGTCACTCATAAACAGTGATGATACCGAACGTGATACCAAGGCTTATACTGGAGACAGCTACAGAGATCTTACACGCATCACCAACATCAATGAGAAATTGTGGCCGGAACTTTTCATTATGAATAAAGACCACCTACTCAATCATATAGAAGGTTTTAAACATCAGCTCGACCAGCTGACATCGGCAATTGAGAAGGAAGATATTGAAACAATGCAGGAAATGATGATCGAATCAAGACACCGTTACCACGATCTCCATAACTTGGATGAATCCGTCTGGAAATGACGATAGAATCAGATGTTTCCCTCGTAAACATCACCTTATGCCCGCACTTTTAAAAAATGCCGTATTCCAAAATGATGGAATACGGCATTACTCTATTTAAGGCAAACTTGATTAATAAACTTTGTCGCCATTGAAGATGGAGTTTTTAACCATTACATAGTCTACTGTACGAATAGCCTCAAGACTCGCACCTCCAGCATAGGAAATGGAGGACTGCAGATCCTGCTGCATTTCTGTCAAAGTATCCTCAAGCGGACCTTTATAATCTACGTACATCTTTTTACCTTCGACGTTTTTCTTTTCACCTTTTTGGAATTCAGATGCAGAACCGAAATATTCTTTATATTTCTTACCGTCCCGTTCAACCGTTTCACCCGGGGATTCTTCATGTCCTGCAAATAATGAACCGATCATAACCATGGAAGCACCGAAACGTACTGATTTGGCAATATCCCCGTGAGTTCTTATACCACCATCAGCAATGATAGGCTTTGTAGCTGCTTTTGCGCACCAGCGCAGTGCTGCCAATTGCCATCCGCCTGTACCAAACCCTGTTTTAATCTTAGTGATGCACACCTTCCCCGGTCCAATTCCTACTTTCGTAGCATCAGCTCCCGCACGCTCCAGTTCGCGTACCGCTTCCGGCGTCCCAACGTTTCCAGCGATGAGGAAGGTTTCCGGAATGTGTTCTTTGATGTATTGAACCATTTTGATGACCGCATTTGAATGACCATGTGCGATATCAATCGTCATATATTCAGGGACCAGACCTTCTTTTTGCAGCTGGTCTATGAATTCATATTCTTCTTCTTTGACACCGACACTGATTGAAGCAATCAGATTCTTATCGTGCATATCTTTTATGAATTGGATCCGTTGTTCCGGCTGGAAACGGTGCATAATATAGAAGTATCCTTTCTCAGCCAGCGTCAAAGCAATATTTTCATCAATGATCGTCTGCATATTGGCAGGTACGACCGGAAGTTTAAAAGTATGATTTCCAAGCTCGACTGAAGTATCGCATTCAGACCGACTGTTCACGATACATTTATTAGGAATCAGCTGTATATCTTCATAATCAAATACATTTTCCATGGTTTTTACCCCTTTAACACGAATATTATGGTTCATATGATTAATATTTGTTCGCCATTCGGTATTTTAGGACATTTTTTGATTAAAGTCAATCATAGGGTCACTCACCACAATAAGAATATCTTTAACTTAATTATTATGCAATATTTTAAATATTTATTTGATTTTTAATAGTTTTATTGTATAATATTCCTTAATTACTTTTTTAGGAGATGATTTCTTGGGGCGGCCAAACAATTAAAACTTATAAATTTTCAAAGCAAAAACTTTTTAAAGGAGTATGACTTTGACAAAGCAGAACTTGAGACACTAATCGACTTCGCAGAACATCTTAAAACTAAAGAAAAGCACGGTATTCCCCAACGTTTTATGAGCGGAAAACACATTGCACTGATTTTTGAAAAACAGTCCACCAGGACCAGATCCGCTTTCACTGTAGCTGCGGGTAAACTGGGAGCTTCCGTTGAGTACCTTAATAAGAATGATATTCAGCTTGGTGCCAAAGAATCCGTTGAAGATACAGCCAAAGTCCTGGGGGCCATGTTCGATGGCATTGCATTCAGAGGATTTGAGCAAAATACGGTTGAAGAACTCGGAAAATATTCCGGCGTCCCTGTATGGAACGCTCTGACAAATGAATGGCATCCTACACAGATGCTTGCCGACTTTCTCACAATCAAAGAAAACCTCGGTACATACCATGGAAAAACAGTGACATTTGTGGGAGATGGCAGGAACAATGTGGCACACTCCCTGCTCATCACTGGTGCAATACTTGGTGTGGACGTTCATATTGTTTCACCGGATTCACTGCAGCCTGAGCTTTCTGTACAAAAACTGGCAAAAGAGCTGCAGCAAATTTCGGGCAGTAGATCCATGATTACTTCTAATGTCGAAACAGGCATTCTGGGAAGTGACGTAATATACACTGACGTCTGGTGTTCAATGGGAGAAGAAGATCAGCTGGATGAGAGATACAAAATTCTTAAGGACTACCAGGTCAATCAGGGCATGATTGATATGACGGGGAAACCTGGTACAATTTTCCTTCATTGTCTCCCGGCAATCCATAATACCGAGACTGATATAGGAAAGCTGGTGTATGACAAATTCGGAGAAAGTGGTTTCGAGGTAACAGACGAAGTTTTCAGAGCCGAATATTCGAAAGTATTCGAGCAGGCAGAAAACCGCATGCACACAATCAAAGCATTGATTGCTGTAACATGTGGGGAAGTATACTAGACAGTTCAAGAGCGGATTATAAAATCCGCTCTTTTAATTTTGCCAAAAAACATTTATGTCATGCTTTTCCATTCAATTTTTCCTATAATTGAATCAGATCTATAAAATTAAGGAGAGTGCCGTAATGTATTTTAAACAGCTATATGACACTAAACTTTCTCAAACTTCATACTTTCTAGCATGTCAGAAGACAAAGGAAGCAATTATCATCGATCCTTCACGTGTCCTTGATGAATATATTGATCTTGCTGAAAATGAAGGCTATAAAATTAAACATGCAACTGAAACGCATATTCATGCAGACTTTGCTTCCGGGCTCAGAGATGCAGCACGAAAACTGGGGGCAACCCTTTACGTATCTGACGAAGGCGATGAAGATTGGAAATACAAAAACGTCCCAGAAAGCACTATATTTCTTAAAGACGGAGATATTATCAATGTTGGCAACATCGAATTGAAAGTCATCCATACTCCGGGACATACACCAGAAAGTATCAGTTTCAAACTTACTGATAAAGGGGCAGGGAGTGAAATTCCAATGGGAATGTTTACCGGGGATTTCCTTTTTGTAGGTGATATCGGACGCCCGGATCTTCTCGAAGAAACAACAGATGCAGAAGGGGCAACAGAAGAAGGCGCAAATCACATGTTTGACTCGATACAAATAATGAAAACATACCCGGAATTACTCCAAGTATGGCCCGGACACGGTGCAGGTTCACCATGCGGAAAATCTCTTGGTGCGGTACCTATCTCCACTCTCGGATATGAAAAAGTGAACAACTGGGTCTTCAATGTGAATGACAGACAGGACTTCATCAAGGAGCTGACGAGTGATCAGCCCGAGCCGCCTTCTTACTTCTCACAAATGAAGAAAGTGAACAAGGAAGGGCTGCCGGAGTTCAATCTTAAAGAAATCTCCATCGGTACGCCGGACAAATTAATCGGACAGATCTTTGATCTGAGAAAAAAAGAAGCATTCAACCAAGGATTCATAAAAGGTTCCTTAAACATACCCTACAATAAAAAATTCCTCCAGTTTGCAGGATGGTACATCGATTATAATCAGCCGATGACTGTTATTGCCGACCCCGACATCAGTGAAACGCTTCAAAAAGATTTTGCTTCAATCGGCTATGATAAGCTGGAACTTATCGTACCATCAGATGAAGCGGACAAGTATTTTAACGATACTTACGTAAATGTTTTACCTGAAACATTCGTTTCAGATTATGAAAATGCAAAAATCCTGGATGTCCGTACGACGAAAGAATATAATGACGGAAATGTAGAGGGTGCCATTCATATGCACTACGGTCATCTGCTAAATAAAGACCTTCCTTTCGATAAAAAGGATAAGATCTACGTTCATTGTCAGTCCGGAGTCCGCTCCGCAATCGCCTTGAGCGCATTAAAGGCACGTGGGTTTGATAATGTCATGAATGTAGAGCAAGGCTATATCGGTATTAAAAAAGCATCAGAACCGGCACTTTAACCAAAACATAAAAAAATGGACCGCACTCCTATTCGAGTTGCGGTCCATTTTCATCTCTCATGCCTTTTTCCGTTGTCAGAAGAACATAAATGATGCTACCCGTAATCCACCACTGCATCAATGATAATGAGAGAATCTCTTCACCGTTGAATATGAAGAAACGGACAATCAGATGCGTTACAAACAACGTTATAAATATGGCGGAGATCGTTCTGAATCTATGCCATGTAAAGTATATGGCTATCAGTGAAGCGAGTGATGTGACAGTGAGAATGATGTATGGCAGCTGCGTAATCACCCTAAGTTCGAATACACTGCAAAGCGTTATGAAAGCAACGCTGAAGATGCTGTAACCTTCCGCATAGAACAAACTTCTTGAGAGATATATCATATATATGAACATGAAAACCAGTCCGAGCAGCGCCCCCTGTGGTCCACCATTATAATAGAATACGTTCAATGGTGATCCTATAAAAGCACTCCAATTAAATATGATGTAAGACAATTTATAAATCAGAAAAAGAATGATTACAGCGTTCATCCAATGGTTGAACAGATGTTTCTTTTCCTCCGATTTCCATATCATCAAGTACGAAATCAAAAACGCTGCTGCAAGTGCGATATATATAGATGGAATTTCGAATGAGCCAATTGTAAAAGATTCGAGCATTTTATCCGTCCTATCAAAATTAATGACACTTTATTAATAATGACATTATTTTACTTTAAATTAAAGCAAGATGCATGCTTTCTATTTCAATCTCTTGATGCCCTCTCTGATTACACGATCATACATTGCTGCAGGCAGAAGTTTACTTAAATAAGACAACCCGAATGAACCTCTTGTTGTTCTGTAAACAGGTTTCACTTTCTTACCAGTAAGGGCTTCGATCATTATATCTCTTGTTGCCTCGGGGCCGGGGGCACGTTTGAAGGCCTTGAGCATATATTGTTTAAGCTCATTCATCAAGGGTGCATATGCTCCGCTCTCCATATTGATGTAGTTCTTGTTAAGAGCAACTGTACCAAACGGTGTGTTCACAATTCCCGGTTCAATCATTACTACATCTATTCCATGGGACTTCACTTCCTGTCTCAAAGCCGTCCCGAGTGCTTTAATACTGTGTTTTGTTGCGGCATAATATCCCATTCCAGCACTTGAAACATGTGCCGCTGAAGAGCTTGTTATGACAATGCGCCCTGAACCGTTTCTTCTCATACTCGGCAGAACACAACGGATTGTCTCCACTGCACCGAACACATTGACTTCAAACTGCCTGGTCATAGCTTCAGCTGGAACTTCCTCAATTGGACCATACACACCATATCCTGCATTTACAAGCACAGCGTCTATGTCCCCCACTTCATTTTCAATCCTACTTCTGACAATCGCTATCTGCTCGCGTTCCGTAACATCCAAAGGATAAGCATATGCCCCTTCCTTCTCAAGAACTTCAAGCAGCTCCGCCCGTCTGGCACTTACACATATTACATGATTTGTCTCCCTCAATAATTTCAAAGCTGTTGCCATACCAAAGCCGCTGGATGCTCCGGTAATCCATATTACTTTTTTCATCGATGATGACTCCTATCCGACTCAATTTAAAAACGCCCTCTTTAAAAGAAGACGTTTCACTTGTCTCAGGAACGGCTGAACATTGTCTTAGATATATTGTTCCGGTAACGCCATAGATTCCGAAGTATTGCTTTAACCACTGCATAAAAAGGAATCGCGATGAGCATTCCGACAAAACCCGCAATATTCCCCGCTGCCAAAACAACTGTGATGATTGTAAGGGGATGCAGATGCAACCGCTGCCCCATAACGTTAGGCGTTACTATATTTCCGTCAATCTGCTGTGCGATCAAAGTCACAGCCGCCACCCACAACCCCATTATAGGGTCCTGGATTATAGCTAGAATCAATGCCGGAGCAAATGCAATCCATGGTCCGACGAATGGAATAACATTCATGAACAAGGCAAATATTGCCAAAAGTATCGCGTAGTCCAAACCAATGATTACATACCCTGTATATAGCATTGCCGCCAGTATGACACTCACCAGTATCTGACCCTGTATGAATGCTTTCAAGGTATAGTCAACATCATGTAACAACTCACTTAAAAACTGCCTGGGTGTGCCTGATAATGGTTTTGTGACTGCCGGAATGAATTTTTCATGATCTTTCAGCATGAAGAACAGGAAGAATGGCACCAGTATCAGCGTAAGCAATACTCCAACCGTATTGGCAAGTAATGTTATTGTTCCGGACATCGCACCCTGAATTATTTCATTTGCCTGACTCATCAATTTATCTATCTGATTTTGTACATCAAAAGGAAGACGTTCCCTCTGCGACATTACAAATTCAAACAGTTCTTCAAACTCTCTCTGTAATTGTGGAGCCCTTGCAATCAAGTGCTCTGCTTCAGTGACAATCATTGGAACAATAATAAATCCCATGCCACCAATAATTAACAACACAATGACAAATATGGTGGTGATACTAATTAGTCTGCCCATTTTGACACGTTCCAGAAAGCGTTGGATCGGTTCGGTAATATAGTATAAAAGACTTCCAAGTAACAAGGGATAAAATACCGTTGTCAATATTGTATACATCGGTTCGAATATAATCTGAATCTGTATTATCAATGCGACGATCAATAACGTTATAATCATCGCTATTCCAGTCTGAAACCAGTTTTTATTCAACATATAAGCTATTTCCTTACCGATATTGCAGGTTAATCAATTTCAATTATTATTTCTTGAAGATATTGAATAACTTACTGAAATATCCACCTTTTTCTTCTTCTTTTTCAATAGAGCCCTCCGTTGCATGGTCGTTATCTGCCGGAGCATTTTCTGCTTCATTTCCATAGCTGCTCATATCGATATTGGATGTTTCGGAGTCCACAGATGCATCCATCTCGGCTGTATTTTTATCCTCGATATCCACTTTTTCTGGCATTTCTTCAGTTTCCACTGAACTTTCATTACTATCCACACTGTCATCAGAATCATCTATATCGGTTTCGGCAGAAACCGTAACCTCTTCCCATTCCTGGCTTTCTTCTTCTCCAGCACCACTATGGTATTCGAGAGACAAAGGTTCATTGTACTTACTGTATGCTTCAAGTCTTTCGACAAGGTGACTCACGTTATGCTTAAGCTCCCTATTTTCCTGCTGCATTGTTTCAAGCTTTTCCATCACAGCACCAAGCATACGATTTATATCGCTATTCGTAACGTTTACAGGTGCATGATCTTCTTTTTCAGAAACAATATGCGGTACTTTTTCTATGATTTCATCTGCTGCAGTTTCAAGAGTATAGCCTGGCTGCTTCGCAAGTTTTATGAATTCTTTCAACACTGCAGTATCTTCCTGTGAAAAAAGACGCCTGTTATGTTCATCTTTTGCGACTTCATACTTTCTGTCTTCGAGCATCCTTACATACTTACGAACATTCTGATCTGATAGCTCGACCATGTCCTTAACTTGAGCTGTTGTGTAATATACTGCGTGATTTGTTTCTCTCATATGTAATCATTCTCCCATTATTTCATCATTATTTATTATTATAACGTCTATCATTATTATTTTCCAGCATTTAATAACCACTTATACTTACAGATACTTATTATATCGTTACAATAACGCTGGTGCGACCGACGTTATATAAGTCTTTATCCATTGCCATATAAGCTTTCAATAGCGTTTTATGTCTATTGGTTTGAATACCGTTATATTTTATTCTAATATATTTATACCATGGAATAAAGTGTGCTTTTAGTATTGCAAAACGCTCTGATGATGATAGTGCGACCGACACTATGACAAAATTTTTATTTAGAATATTTAAATTCGTCTGACAATGATGTTGACTTTATCTCTTTTAATTTGTATATTAATCTAAACTTACAGTTTAAATAAAAACTACAATGACAATGATGGGAAGAGTAGTTATTGATATAATTCACAGAGAACCGTCGAAAGCTGAAACACGGTATTGGATCAATAATGAATATGCTCTCTGAGTCATGACATGAAAATATGTTGTGGGGGCCGTCCATTACCGCGGTGCAGTAGCGATTTGATACTGCGTGAGGCTGAAGCAGTGATGTTTCAGTGAATATAAGGTGGTACCACGATTAGCTTTCGTCCTTCTATCCTGACTGAGG
>CAYTIR010000076.1:0-9989 GCA_964437955.1 uncultured Staphylococcaceae bacterium | reverse complement strand
GTTTCATCTTCACGACCGTCTCACTTATCATGCTAAATACCGTCGGCATCAATGACTCACCTTACTGGATCATGGTGCACTTCTGCCTGTTCATGACCGGATTCGGACTGACACTCATGCCGCTCGTCACTGTGAGCATGTCCGGGCTTGAGAATAAAGATATCCCCCATGGCTCGGCGATCGTCAATACCGTGCGGCAGTTCGCCATGGCTTTCGGCATCATCATACTGACCTCAATCATCAGCATCACGGTATCAGTGATGGATACGCCCTATAATGAAAGCACCTACGCAGGCACCAGTTATGCCCTCGCTGTCATGGCAGTGCTTGCCTTCATTGGTTTTGGACTGACATTGCTGCTGAAAGAAAAAAGATACAGGTGAATAGAATAAAGAACCACCGCCGGCTCATTTACTCGATACCGTCGGTGGTTCTATTTGGAATTAATTTTGTATATACTCTAATATCAGTTCAAATGTATTTTTGAGTGCCTCTGTGTGCGTGCGCTCCATCCCATGGCTGCTTGCTACACCCGGGCCGATGAGCGCCGCTCTAATATTCGCACCGCCGCCCAATGCTGCTGAAGCATCACTGCCGTACATCGGGTAGATATCGACGGCGTAGTCGAGGGTTTTATTCTTCGCATGATTGATGAGCGCTGTCGTCATATCATAATCATAGGGGCCGGATGAGTCTTTTGCACAAATGGAAACGTCAAACTCCGTACATTCCAGATCAAGTCCGATGCATCCCATATCGACGGCCAGCAGTTCCGTTATATCCTCCGGGATCCATGCGGCCCCATGCCCCACCTCTTCGTACGTCGAAAAGATGAACTTCAAGTTTGTAGCGGGGGTGATATTTTCAGATTTAAGCACCTTCAATGCACTGACCAGAATGGCTACAGAGGCTTTATCATCCAGGAATCTCGATTTCACGAAGCCTGAATCTGTGACGACGACTTTTGGATCATATGCAACAAAGTCGCCATTCTGGATGCCCAGTTCACTGACATCTGCCTTGCTGCTGACACGTTCATCCAGTTTCACCACCAGATTATCGATGTCACGCTCCTTGGTCGCCGCATCTTTAAACACATGGATTGAGGGAGACTTGGACAGGATCGTACCAGTATACACTTTGTCGTCCCGTGTAATGATGTCGCAGTACTCACCATCCAGCGTCGGTGTGAGCGGTCCGCCCAGTTTAGTCAGGGATAATGTGCCGTCCTCGTTGATGGAACGCACCATCAGCCCCAGCGTATCCACGTGGGCACTGAGCCCCCGTGTGCGGGAGTTATCCTCTCCTTCAACATTGACAACCAGATTTCCCTTTGGCGTTGTTTCCGTGTCATAACCGATGCCTTCAAGCGTTTCCCTCAGGTAACCCACCGCGTGTTTCGTGTAGCCCGATGGGCTGTTGATTGACAATAATTCTGTCAGAAATGAAATGGTTTCATCTTGTTTAAACATATGTATATATGAACAAATCCTAATTTGTCCATATCCTCCCCTCTGCCTCTTATCAGCATGAAAAATTATCATTCTATACTTAAAATATACCACATATGGACATCAACAAAAAAGGTGACGGACCCTAAGATCCGTCACCTTTATCATCAATTGCCCCAGACTTCCTCTGCCACTTCCCTTACCAGTTTGAGCTTTTCCCATTGCTGCGCTTCTGTAAGGATGTTCCCTTCTTCCGTAGAAGCGAATCCGCACTGCGGGCTGATGCACAATCTTTCTTTTGGCACATACTTGGAAGCTTCTTCAATGCGCGCTTTGATTTCTTCTTTATCTTCAAGCTGTGGGTACTTGGATGAAAACAGTCCGAGTACTACGAATTTGTCATCACTGACATCGGCCAGTGATTCAAAACCGCCTGCGCGTTCTGTATCATATTCCAGATAATATGCTTTGACGGTTTCTTCGCCGAATAGAACTTCCGCCACTTTATCATATGCACCGGATGAAGCCCATGTGGAATGATAGTTTCCGCGGCAGACGTGTGTGGTAATCGTCAGATCTGTCGGGTGGTTTTCAATCGCCTTGTTGTTCAGAGTGACGAACTGTCTGCTGAGTTCCTCGACGGATACATTATCATTTCTGCTCTGCCAGTAGTTTTCATCCACCAGCATGCCCCACGTACAGTCATCGAGCTGGAGATTGCGGCAGCCCGCTTCATATATTTCCTTAATGAATGTCTGATAGGCCGCTGCGATGTCTTCGATCAGTTCATCCGTATCCGGATAGAGTTTTTTCGTCGCTTCTATATTTTCAGGACGCTGCAACTCTGACAGGAATTGTGCCGGTGCCGGGATTGTCTGTCTCGCAACGGTTTCATCGTCGGCAAACTGCTGCACAAATTTGAAATGTTCAATGAAAGGATGGTTCCCTCCGCTGATCTTGCCCGTCAGCCGCGCCGATTCCGCACGCGTTTCTTCATCCTTGAACTGATAGCCTTTGTTGCTGTCCACCTTTTCTACACCCTCAAGTCCCCACATGAAGTCAAGATGCCACCAGGAGCGGCGGAATTCGCCATCCGTAATCGCCTTAAGTCCGATTTCCTTCTGTTTACCGATCAGATCTTTTATCGTTTCGTCCTCGACTGACTGGAGTTTTTCCCGGGAAATATCCCCTTTCGCAAAAGCGTTGCGTGCATTCTTCAATGTGTCAGGACGCAAAAAGCTTCCCACGTTATCAAACCTAAATGGCGTTTCAGTCCGTTTCCCTGTCTCAAAAGTTACTGTCATCATCAACCACTCCTTCGGAAATTTGAATATAGCTACAGATTAGCATAGAGCGGACGATATAAGATAACTGTTATTATTCATGGGACGTTATAGCTTTTAGTTATAGACAAATTATAATCGCTTAAATAAAAGAAATGGTTCCCAGTCGCTGTTTCCACCTATGATTCTTCATTCAGCTCTGTTTTCAAATACTCAATGATGGTGTCTGAAATTGGAATGCCGTTGTCTTCTCGTTCTTTGACATTCATCGTCTCAATTTCCCCCGGCACATATATCCTTTCCACATTTTCTGCAGAAGGCGCTTCTCTCAGCTCCATAATCATCTGGTCCAGACGTGAGGTAAATGTATCAATCGCAACAAACTTATCTGGATCAATCGCCATGAAGAAATGGCCAAGTTCTCTGTTTTTGTCATAGTCTCCATACATTTTGGATATATGCGGCCCGAAAGCGGCACCAGTCAATAATGCAGTGAAAATTTCCACCACCATTGCAAGCCCGTAGCCTTTAGGACCGCCAAAAGGTGTGAGCGCCGCCACTTCGTCCGGGGTGTTGGTATCCTTTCCATTCCCATCTACTCCCCAGCCGCTCGGAATGGTGGCTCCCTGTTCCTTTGCATTGAGCACTTTGCCCAGTGCTACCGTGCTTGTTGCAAAATCCAGGATGACAGGTTCCTCTTCACCTGCCGGAAAGCCAAAAGCGATCGGGTTAGTGCCGAAGAACGGTTCTGCACCTCCAAAAGGCACCACAATCTTATCAGCGTGGGTCATGGCGACCCCGATCAGATTCTGCTCTGTCGCCTGGGAAACGAAATAGGAAAGGGCACCGCAATGACTGCTGTTTTTGACTGCCACTGCGCCTATCCCGCCTTCTTTTGCTTTGGATATTGCGCTCTCCATCGCCTTCTTTGATACGAAATGTCCAAAACCGTTATCACCATCAAGTGTTCCAGTGGTGGAAGTACTCTTTGTTTCCTGCAATTCGGGATTCAGGTTTATCCCTCCCGCTTTCATCCGTTTAATATAGTGTTCCACTCTCAATACACCATGGGAATCGACACCTCTTAAATTTGCATGGACCAGCACGTCTGCAATTGTCTCGGAAATTTCTTCTGACAAACCATGCTTCTCAAACACTTTCCGTGTCATATCTTTCAATTCGTCTTTTCTGATCATAAATCCTGCCTCCTGTAAGCGTTTTAATTTATACTAGCATACTTGTATGGTAGTGTGGTAGAATGAATTTTCAGAAAGGAGGAAACAAATGTTAAACCGGACCAAGTACCAGAATTCCACGCGTGATTTTGTATATGAAGCACTGAGGGATGCGATTGTATCTTTGGAACTGCCTCCCGGCGCAACGATTTCTGAAAAAGAAATTTCTGAGGAATTGGAAGTAAGCAGAACGCCGGTCAGAGAAGCCTTTTTGAGATTGACTGAAGATGAACTGCTCACTGTCCTCCCGCAAAGAGGTTCATATATATCACTTATCGACCTGGACCATGTCGAAGATGCACGTTTTCTCAGGGAACAGGCTGAAGCAGGCATCATTCGTCTTGCGTGTGAATCTTTCTCTGACTCATACATAGAAAAACTTGAAAAAAATTTGAAGTACCAGAAATTTGCAAGAGACAACGATGATGAAAATGAATTGTTCATACTGGACAAAGCGTTCCACCACTTGATTGCCGAAGGTGTAGGAAAGTCAAGAGTGTGGGAAGTGATCCAGAAAATGGATACTCACTCCAACCGCTTGAGAAAGCTCAGCCTGGCAATGAAACTCAACTGGACAAAACTTGTTGACCAGCATGAGGAGATGCTTTCAGCCATAAAGACAAACGACCCTGATTTGGCCGAACAGCTCATGAGGGCACACCTGGCACTCCTGATTTACGACCAGAAAGCTCTGAAGGAATCATATCCCGGCTATTTCAAATAAAATAAATGAAACTGGAGGTTACATAATGATTAAAAAATGGTCTTTATTCATACTGCTCTGCACCTTTTTTGTAAGCGGTTGCTCACAAAATGACGCATCAGCAAATGAAGAGGATGTCACCACTTGGAAGATGACGCACATTTCCGATGCCAATCATCTGTGGCACAGAACTGCCGTCAAATTTGCCGATCTCGTCGAAGAAAAAACAGAGGGGAAAGTACAGATTGAAATTTTTCCAAACAGTCAACTCGGAAGCGAAATCGATAATATCAACTCGATACGCTATGGGGCCACAGACCTTACCATTACGGGGGAATCCATGGAAGTATGGTCTCCGAATTCAGTAATGCTTGCTGTTCCATATGCTTTTGAAGATCAGGAACATATGAGAAGCGTAATTGAAGGACCGATCGGTCAGCAGATTGAACAGGAGATTGATGAAGATATCGGACTGACGCCTTTATTCTACATGGAACGGGAACCGAGAAATCTCACTTCCAACACTCCAATTTCATCCCCTGAAGACTTGAAAGGCTTTGGCATGCGCATACCAAATGTGCCGCTGTTCCTTAATTCATGGTCGGAAGCCGGTGCCCAGCCACAGGTTATGAGCTTGAGTGAAGTATTCACAGGATTGCAGCAAGGGATTATTGACGGTCAGGAGAATCCGAATGATCTGATCATGAGTAATGGATTTTACGAAGTTCAGAAATATATCAATGAAACTGAACATGTGCGTTCCTGGATTTATGTAGTCGTCGGTTCGGAACAATTGGAGGCGCTTCCTGAAGATCAACAGGCTGCAGTCAAAGAGGCAGCTGCCGAAGCCGAGGCTTTCTCCCAGGATCTGATGGAAGAGGAAGTTAAAGATGTCCGGAACCAGCTTGAAGAAACAGGTGTTGAATTTAACAGTGATGTTGACCAGGAAGCCTTCCGTGAAGCCATGCAGCCGGCGCTTGAAGAATATTTCAGTGAGGAACAGATGCAGCTTTACCAGCAGATTGTAGAAAGTGGGAATGGAGGGAGTGAAGAATGAAGATGATGAATCGTGTTGATAAAATCCTTGGAATCATTTCCATTTTATTTTTTACTGCTCTACTCATAGTCGTAGTCACTCAGATCCTGAGCAGATACTTCCCGTATCAATTCACCTGGACAGAGGAGCTTTCGAGATACTTATTCGTCTATTCAATGGTCACAGCCGCGCCTGTGGCGTTAAGAAAAGGCGAATTCATTACCGTAGACATGATACCCACGTCCTTATCCAGAAATGCGCAACGGATTTATGAAAGTGTCATATCAGTTTTCATAATGATATTCTCAATATTTTTATTCATATATGGAATACAGTTTACAAGTCTTGGAACGGATTTCTACGCACCGACCCTCGGTATAGACATGGTCTATGTATATGCTTCAATTCCAATACTTGCAATATTGCTTTTCGTTTATTCAATCGTTTATATCATTGATCGTTATCAAAAAAATGAACCAAGAAATGAGGTGGATGATTTATGATGGCTTTACTTGTTGTAGGGATATTTCTATTCTGTATCGCAGCCGGAGTGCCGATTGCTTTCAGTTTAGGCTTATCAGCGCTGACATATCTTTTGGTTGCCGGCGTACCGGTCACGGTCATCCCCCAAACGATGTTTGCCGGGCTGGACTCTTTCGTCATGCTGGCAATCCCAGCCTTCATCCTGGCAGGTAATCTGATGAATGCCGGTGGTATTACAAACCGCATCATCGATTTTGCAAACGCTGTCGTTGGACATATCCGCGGAGGGCTCGCATTGACTAACGTCGCATCATCTCTGGGGTTCGGCGGCATATCCGGCACGGCTTTATCTGATACAGCCAGTATCGGGTCCGTCATGATCCCCGCCATGAAAAAACAGGGATACGGTTCAGGCTTCTCAGCCGCCGTCACCTCTATTTCATCAACAGTCGGCCCTATGCTGCCCCCTTCCCTGCCCATGATCATTATTGGCACACTCGCAAGCATTTCCATCGGTGACTTATTTGTAGCCGGGGCAATCCCGGGTGTAGTCCTGGGAATCGGTTTCTTATTCGTTACATACTTGATTGCCGTAAAACGCGAATATCCTAAAGGCCGCAGACATTCAGTTTCCGAAGTCGGAAAAAGTTTTTTCGGTGCTTTTTGGGCATTGCTCATGGTTGTCATCATCCTGTGGGGTATCCTGGGCGGATACTTCACACCGACTGAAGCCGCAGTCGTCGTCGTTTTCTATGCTTTTATCGTAGGTAAATTCGTCTATAAGGAACTTGACCTGAAAGAAGTTACCGGAATCATGATGGATACGCTAAGAACTACAGCCTCTATCTTGATTCTGGTGGCACTGGCTAATACATTCGGCTGGATTCTGGTTGCAGAAGGTGTACCTATCCTTGTTGCTGACGGCATTCTTTCTCTGACTGACAGTACTATACTGATCACGTTACTGATGATCCTGCTTCTGTTGATTGTCGGCATGTTCATGGAAACCATCGCAGCAATAGTGATTCTGTTCCCGGTACTGCTTCCTATTGCCGAGAATATCGGAATGGACCCGATCCACTTCAGTATCGTCATGGTATTGGCATTGATGATCGGCCTTTCCACTCCACCTGTTGGTGTGTGTCTGTTCGTTGCATCGCAATTTGCCAACGTTAAGATCACGACCACTGTAAAGGAACTCGTTCCGTACTTCGTCATTGCCATCATCGTGCTGATCATCGTTGCATTTGTACCGTCGCTGTCATTGTTCCTACCAGGATTATTTGAATAAAAGGAGAGTTATAAATGAAAGCTATACAAGTAGAAAAACCAGGAAAACTGGATATTGTCGAATTGGACAAACCTGTAATCGAGAATAAGAATGAAGTCATTGTAAAAGTTAAAAGTGTTGGGATATGTGGATCTGATGTCCATATATACCATGGCAGCAACCCTTTCACGGTATACCCAAGGGTAATCGGCCATGAAGTTTCCGGTATTGTTGAAGCAGTCGGACAGGATGTGACTTCACTGCAAAAAGGGGATCTCGTGGCGTTGGAACCAATCACATACTGCGGAGAATGCTACGCCTGCAGAAACGGCCAGCCAAACGTGTGTGATTCTCTTGAAGTATTCGGAGTACACCGGGACGGCGGTATGGCGGAATACTTGAAGGCGGAAGAGAAAAACTGGCACAAAGTACCTGGGAATGTTTCAGAAGAATCTGCCGCGCTGATGGAGCCGATGACCATCGGTGCCCAGGCAACTTTCAGAGGAGAAGTGAGAGAAGGAGACACTGTATTTGTAATCGGGGCAGGGCCAACCGGAATCGCCTGCCTCCTTCAGGCCAAACAGCGCGGTGCTAAAGTTTTCATTTCCGATTTTAATCAGAACCGGCTGGATTATGCTAAATCCATTGGTGCGGATGCAACCATCCAACCTAGTGAAGTGGATGTTGAAAAAGAAATCGTCAAACTGACGGATGGAGAACTGGCCAATGTTGTCATCGATGCTGTCGGGTTACCCCAGACATTCCAACAGGCTGTCGAGCTTGCATCAATCGCAGGCAGAGTTGTTACTTTAGGCTTCAATGAACAGCCTTCATCCATCCCTTCGCTGCTCCTTACCAAAAAGGAATTGAAAGTGGTCGGTTCACGGCTGCAGACGCATCAGTTCAAAAAAGTGATTGAACAAGTGGGCAATGGAGAGTTGGACCCGACACAGATAATTTCACACAGGTATGACATGGAACAAATCAAAGAAGCCATGGAGTTGCTTGAAAACAATCCTGAAGAAGTTAGAAAAATAGTACTGACATTTTAAAAAAGGAATTGATACGAAATGCAAATGACATTTAGGTGGTACGGAGAAGGAAACGACTCTGTAACGTTAGAACAGATCAGGCAGATTCCAGGGGTTCAAGGTGTGGTATGGGCGCTGCACCACCGCCTGGCCGGTGAAGTCTGGACGGAAGAAGAAGTGATGGAAGTCAAAAAGCAGGCGGATGCCCAAGGATTCCATCTGGATGTGGTTGAGAGCATCAATGTCCACGAAGATATAAAATTGGGCAGGCCCTCAAGAGATGAATATATTGAAAACTATAAGACCAGTCTCCGTAATGTGGCAAAAGCCGGAGCCAAAGTCGTATGTTTCAACTTCATGCCCGTTTTCGATTGGACGCGGACAGACCTCTATAAAGAACTTGAAGACGGCTCCACTGCCCTATTCTATGAAAAATCAAAAGTAGACAGTATGGACCCGGACGAGCTGATCAGGCAGACGACTGGTTCCAACTACACGATGCCGGGGTGGGAACCTGAAAGGCTCAAAACAATTAAGGAATCATTCAAAGCCTATGAAAGTGTGGATGATGAACAGTTATGGAAGAACATGGAGTACTTCCTGCATGAAATCCTGCCGGTGGCCGAAGAGGAAGACATCAAGATGGCCATCCACCCGGATGATCCGCCATGGAGTGTCTTCAACCTCCCAAGAATCATCAACAGTGAAAGTGCAATTGAAAGGTACCTTGCGATTTCAGACAGTCCTTCCCACTGTCTGACACTGTGCAGCGGCTCGTTGGGAGCAAACCCTGAGAATGATATCCCTCAAATGATCCGGCGTTTTGCAGACCGCATCGCTTTTGCACATATCAGGAATGTGAGAATTTACGACAACGGGGACTTCATCGAGACTTCCCACAGAACCCAGGACGGTTCAGTGCCGATAGATGATATCGTAAAGGCTTATCATGAAGCAGGTTTTAAAGGATATGTCCGACCGGACCACGGAAGACATTTGTGGAAAGAGGACTGCCGTCCCGGCTACGGTTTGTATGACCGGGCACTCGGGATCATGTACCTTTTTGGACTGTGGGACGCATATGAATTGGAAAAAAGAAAAGGAGCTGAATAATTTTGTTACCTAATTTTGAAGGTTTGAGTGGCAAGACTGCTGTAGTTACAGGCGGAAGTGGTGTCCTGTGCCAGGAGATGGCAAAGGAGCTTGCAAGACAGGGAATGAAAGTCGCAATCCTGAACCGGAATAAGGAAAATGGACAGAAAATCGCAGATGAAATTGCAAATAATGAGGGTACAGCCATTGCTGTCACATGTGATGTTCTGGATGAAGAAAGTGTCCAAAAAGCATACGTAACAGTAAAAGAACAACTTGGTGAATGCGACTTACTGATCAATGGTGCCGGAGGCAACCATCCTGATGCCATAACGGATAAAGAAGCATTTGAAAAAGGCGATATTGAGAACGACTCTTTAAAATCCTTCTTCGATCTTGAATTGA
>CAYTIR010000075.1:6267-10107 GCA_964437955.1 uncultured Staphylococcaceae bacterium | reverse complement strand
GTGTCACGGCCGCCGTAGTCCGTCCCCAGCCTGAATTCTTCATTCGGCGGCTGGTTGATGGCAAACAGGTCCACCTTGACAATCGTCTGCAAGTCCAGGAACATCGTCAGCCCGAACACGTAGCATGTAATAAGTGTGAATATGATGAGTGAAAACAGCGCGAGTTTATCCGCGATGATTTCACCGATGAGTATTTTCCATCCCGGTGTACTTTTTGGGAGGTTCTTTGAATCCAGGGCACCATGGCCTGCAGCGCCATGCGGCAGGTCCGCCTTGACACTCATATCCATGTCCCCTTTTTCATATCTGTGCCTGTCACCGCTTCTCGCTTCGAATGGGTCACCCGACCGCGGACGGCCGTCACTTGCTGACTCCCGGTCACCAAGCTCTTCACGGCGGCGGAGGCGTTCTTGTTCATTCTTTTCTTCTTCGGAACGGTGTTTTTCCTGTTCCCGGCTCAATCTGCCTTTGTTATCTTTATTATCCATTTTTTCCGTCCCCCTTACTTGATCCGTATCCTTGGATCTACGATGCTCAGAATGATATCGGATAACAATGCACCGACAATTGCCATGAACCCGTAGAACAGGATCAGCACGTTTGCCACACTGAAGTCACGTGTCGATATAGAATCGAGGAACAGCCTTCCCATTCCCGGGTAACTGTAGATCATTTCTATGAAGATAGACCCGCCCAGCAGTGCCACAATCTCATATCCGAAGAATGCTGCAATCGGAAGTATGGAGTTTCTGAATATATGCTTGTTGTATACAGCGGACTCCTTCACCCCTTTGGCACGCGCCAATACGATGAAGTCCTTCTGCTTCGTTTCAATGATTCCGCTTCTGAGATACTGGACAGTTCCGACCAGACCAATCAGTGCAATCGCGAAACTCGGCAGCACCAGATGGTTTATCTTACTCAGTACATAATCCAGCGTCCCGGGTTCTATACCCGGTCCGACTGAACCGCCTGTCGGGAAGAGCCCGAAGTTATAACCGAATACCCATAGCAGCACCAGACCGAAGATGAACTGCGGCGTGGCAAAACCAAGATATGTATAACCTGTGATTGTCGTATCAAGCAATGAGTCGTTGTAACGGCCGGATACAAGGCCAAGCGGCAGTCCGAGCAGATAGATCAGGACTGTCGAGAACAGTGACAGCCAGATCGTATTCATCAGTCTGTCACCGATGACATCAAGCACCGGACGCTGGTGGAAGATCGATGTTCCGAAGTCTCCCTGGAACATGGCGAAAAGCCAGTCCCTGTATTGTATATACCACGGATTGTTCAGTCCGAGTTCTTCACGTTTTGCTTCGATCGCCTCTCTCGGTATCGTCGGGTCGATCAGACCGGACAGTGCATCGCCCGGCATTATTGAGCCCATTATGAATACGAGGAAACTGAGCACGACCAGCTGTGGAAATGTGACAAGCAGACGTCTAATCGTAAATTTCAGCATAAGTTCATCATCCTTTCACCGGGAGCGCTACTTTGTGCGTCTCCGAAATGGATTGTAATGGGAACGCCCTTCCCCCGTCATCAAGATATTCTGAGAAGTTCTGGTCGTATTCCGACTTGACCGTCTGTCTCATTTCCAGGTTGCGTTCGATTCTATCCACATTTGTGTCAGGAATGGCTGCGATCAGACGTTTCGTATAAAGGTGCTGCGGATTCGAGAAGATGTCCTCCGCCGTACCCTCTTCCACAAGACGTCCCTGGTACATGATACCGATATGCTGACACATGTGACGCACAACACCCAGGTCATGGGCGATGAACATCATCGTCAGATTCATATCCTGCTGGATTTCCTGCATGAAGTTGAGGACCTGTGCCTGGACGGAAACATCCAATGCGGATACCGGCTCATCAGCGATGATGAGCTTCGGATTCAGGGCAATGGCACGTGCCACACCGATCCGCTGCCGCTGTCCGCCTGAAAATTCATGCGGATATTTGTACAGCGCATCTCTCGGCAGTCCGACCCGATCCAGCAGGTCCAGAACTTCTTCTGTCAGTTCCTTTTTAGGTTTTTTGCCATAATTTTTGATTGGTTCTGCAACGATATCTATTACACGCTTACGCGCATTGAGTGACGAGTACGGATCCTGGAAAATCATCTGGATGTCATCCCGCACGTCCACTTTTTTTCCTGAAGCGTTCAGTTTCCGGCCATCGAACAGGATATCCCCTTCGGTGATATGATTAAGACCCATCACGGCTTTGCCCGTGGTCGTCTTGCCTGAACCCGATTCGCCGACCAGGCCGTATGTAGTCCCTTCAGGAATGTTGATAGTGACACCGTCAACCGCTTTGACGTAGTCTTTGACGGTATTGAAAATTCCGCCTTTGATCGGATAGTGCACTTTAAGATCTTTTATCTCCAACAGATTCATCAGACTCTACCTCCGGTACCGGTTTCCAGTGCTGCAGCTTCTGTGCCTTCTTTTTCTACAGAAGTATCCAGTTGGAAGTTCTTATAACATGTACATCTCACAAAGTGTCCGTCGGCAATCTCACGGAGCTCAGGATTGCTTTCATGTTCTGAAGCAGGGACCCACGGAATCCTCGGTGAGAATCTGCAGCCCGATCTGTCCATTTTATTGAGCGGCGGCACGACGCCTTCAATCACATGCAGTTTGCTGCCCAGCATATCCTCTGACGGCAGTGAATTCAGCAGTGAGCGCGTATACGGATGCTGCGGGTTTTTGAACAGTTCCCGCACCGGCGCCACTTCCACTATCTGTCCGGCATACATTACGGCTACGCGGTCGGCCATCTCTGCCACGACACCCAGGTCATGTGTAATCAGAAGGACACCTGAACCCAGGTCATCCTGCAGCTCACGGATCAAATCAAGGATCTGCGCCTGTATGGTCACATCCAGTGCCGTCGTCGGTTCATCCGCAATCAGCAGTTTCGGCCTGTTTGCGATGGCGATGGCAATGACCACACGCTGCCGCATACCGCCGGACAGTTCGTGTGGAAATGCCTCGGCCACCCTTTCCGGACGCGGTATGCCGACTTTATCCAGCAGCTCCACTGCATACGATTCCCGTTCGTTCTTGGATTTCGTACCGTGCAGTTTCAGCGTCTCCATTATTTGCAGTTTGATTTTCATCAGCGGATTCAGGGCGGTCATCGGATCCTGGAAGATCATCGCCATATCTCCGCCGCGGATTTTATTCATCTTGACGGTACTGAGCGCGGTCAGTTCCTTATCCTGAAATTTAACTTCCCCGCTAATGCGGGCCTTTGTATGAAGTCCCATCAGTGAGAATGCCGTAGCACTCTTACCTGATCCGGATTCTCCCACTAGCGCCACCACTTCGTTCGGTTTGATGCTGAACGACACATGGTCGACCGCCGGGTAGTACTCTCCCTTGATCTTGAATGAGGTCGTAAGTTCATTGACCTCCAGTAAATTCTCGGACATTTGTCATCACCCATTCTTTCCTTACTCTTACACCCTTTGTTTCACGCCTGCATAACGCAGGTTCCAAGCTGCTATGTAAAACAGTATGCTGTTGTATCAATCGTTCTGCTGCTCGACCATCTCTGGATTTTTGAATATAACAGAATAACACCAAACGCATTCCAAAAGTTATTTGTTGGACAATTCTAAAATTTGTTGCTAATCATATTGTAATTCCAGGAGTTACAATTTGCAACTGCTGTTTTTTGAATTGTATCAATAATTCGTGTATTTCCAAGTGTTAATATACATGATTGCATACTCCATTACAACACTCTGGGGAAATAATTTTTCTGATATTTGAAAGCGATTGCGCAAGAATACTGGCTACCCCTATATTTGAATGTGATTTTGTGAAA
>CAYTIR010000075.1:0-6257 GCA_964437955.1 uncultured Staphylococcaceae bacterium | reverse complement strand
ATAATTCTTTTGTTAGCATTTTGGACACGAATTCACAGGATTGGCACTATACAAATAAAACGTTTTAAGTTATTATTAATTTATATAATTTTGTAGTGGAGGCAGGACCATGAGATACGTTATCAGTTTTATCTGGGCATTCATGCTTACACAGATGGTAAACTTCGTCCTGAACAGCCTGGGGGGCGGCGGCCCTTACATGTTCTGGAGCGGCGTCGCGCTAGCAGTACTCATTACGGCGACAATCGCCATCTTTGATGTGATGCTTAAACATCCGGACGATGAAAACGAAGCACAGCATAATCATTAATATGATTTATTAAACCCGCAGCCGATTTAGGGCTGCGGGTTTTTTATGTTTGTTTTCAATTTTTCCATCCGTAATTTTTCATCATTCCATTTCAATTTCGGCACCCGATAACTGAAATTATAAAGCCATCGCAACAAATGATCATCATACTGTCCAGGGCCATTTAATGCTCATTCAACATCCTCGTATCACCCATTCGGAACGGTTCTGCAACCCGTTATTCCCGACTATATGACTATAGATTAAAAGCACTTTTTAAAGTATAACATCATTAGCGATAAACCCATTGCGTGGTTATAAATAAAACCCGTGGCCGAAAAAAATGCCACTGAATACTGTTCCTATATATCAAAACCGAAAGCCTTCGCTTCCGAAACAAGCGCCTCCATCAAACTGCGGGCGGATATATCACGGGCGAACTGCTTGCCCTGTCCGGCGAGAAGCATCGCATAGTCCGGCACACCACTGTCTTTTGACGCATTCTGGAATGGCTGTGTGAGACTGCGCTGTACAGGATAGTCCACCATCTCATCCTCGAGCCCTTCAAAATCCGAGATGAACCTGTTCTTGACCACTCTCGCCTGCCTGCCGGTGAACAGCGTACTCAGCACAGCAGGCACATCAGTGGATTCCGTCAGTATCTTTTTGTGGAGTGGATGGGCGCCACTTTCCATGACTGCGAGAAATGCGGTACCCATCTGTACGCCTTCTGCCCCGAGCACGCCTGCAGCGGCGATATTCCGGCCGTCCATGATACCACCTGCCGCTATGACCGGAATGTCCACCCGTGCACACGTTTCGGGGATGAGGGACATGAGGCCGATCAGGCTGTCTTCCGAAGGATTGCGGAATGCACCGCGGTGGCCGCCGGCTTCCGATCCCTGGACGATGACTGCATCCAGTCCGGCGGCCTCGATATCCGCGGCTTCCTCCGCAGTCGTTGCGGTTGCCAGCATGACGATTCCCTCTGATTTCAGCCGTTCGATCTGGTCGTCCTCCGGCACGCCGAAAATGAAGGATACGACCGGCACCCTTTCCTCGATGATGACATCAATATGGGATTTGAACTTTTCCCTTATCTCTTCCGGGGATGGTGGTGCGATTTCCGGCTGTTCGAGGTCGAATGCCTCATAGGCGGGCCTGAGAGCCCTGAGCGCAAGTCCAATGCTCTGCGAAGGGACTTCAAATTCCCTCGGAATGAACATGTTCACCCCAAAATTCCTGTCCGTCAGTGCTTTCGTCTCCTGTATGAGGTTTCTCAGCGCGTCTCCCGTCAGGCTCCCGGCTGCAATCATCCCGAAACCACCGGCGTTCGACACTTCAGAAACGAGGCTGGCTGTCGTGATGCCGCCCGCCATCGGTGCCTGGATGATACCGTGATCCGTTCCCAGCAGCGCTTCCACCCTTTTTGAATTCAAATGAATCCCCTCCACTCCGTATGTATTCCACTCACTGGTCATACCACTTTCTACCATTATATAGGACGGACTTAAAAATGCCGCCCAGTCCAAAATATGTGAACACCAATGCGGGTCTTCTTCAAACCGGCCCGCATTCCAGCTTGAAGATGACCCTCACCATTTCTTCTATACCCATAATCCATGATTACTATACACGTTTTTAAAATGGGATGACTATACAAATACGGCCGCTTCCGCTATCATTTACTATTGATAATATCAATTATGAACGGAGTGTCCCCATGGTTAAAATACTACCGGCAGTACGTTCGATGAAAGACTTCGAAAAACTCATCGGCAGTGACTATAAGGAATGTGTCGTCCTCGATATCCACATCGGACATCTGGAAAGCCATATATCCACGATGAAGAAACATGGCTTTGAGATCTACCTGCACCTCGATCTGATCCGGGGCCTTTCCACCGATATCGCCTCACTGGAATTCATCCATCAGCGCTTCAGGCCGACAGGCATCATCACGACCCGCGGCCGGCTGATTAAAAAAGCGAACAGCCTCGGCCTCAAGACAGTGCTGCGCATATTCGTCATCGACTCTTCGGCGATTGAAAAAAGCATTGAACTCGTCAGGCAGACCGAACCGGATCTCATAGAAATCCTGCCGGGGGTCGTTCCCAAAGTCATCCACCTGTTCAACCGTGAAGTGGAGGCAGACGTCATTGCCGGCGGCCTGATTGAAACGCCGTCCGAAGTTGAAGATGCACTGGCTGCCGGTGCCAAATATGTGACTACTTCCAACAGGGATCTGTGGTTCACGTAATAGTTTTCGAATAAAGTATACGTGATCTGATATTTTTTTATTAAAATTTATTGACAGCGTTATCAAAATAGTATAAATTAGATGATAAGTTGATAGGACACGGAGATTTAGAGCTCGCATTTATAGCTATACATAGCTATGAGTGCGGGCTTTTTTAAGTTTTATCGGCGTATTCAACTAAACAAAGGAGTGATTTGCAATGAATATTTATCTTGCAGAATTCGTTGGGACGGCAATACTCGCCCTCTTCGGGTGCGGTGTCGTAGCCAACGTCAATCTGAAAGGATCCCTGGCGAAAGGATCTGACTGGGTGGTCGTGGCATTCGGATGGGGGTTTGCCGTTACATTCGCCGTCTATGCCATCGGACAGTTTTCCGGTGCCCACATCAACCCGGCCGTAACGCTCGGTTTTGCGGTTGCAGGGGATTTTGAATGGGCGAAAGTCATCCCGTACATCATCGCACAGATTTCAGGGGCCTTTCTGGGTGCTGCCATCGTCTGGCTGCATTTCATGCCGCATTTCAAAGCGGAAGAAGACGAAGGGACGAAACTGGGGGTATTTTCAACTGGACCATCCTACCCTAACTACGTTTCCAACTTCGCCAGTGAGATCATCGGCACGTTCATCCTGGTGATGGGTCTTTTATTCATCGGTGCCAATGAATTTACAGAAGGGCTGAACCCACTCATTGTCGGTTTCCTCATTACAGCGATCGGCCTGTCCCTCGGGGGTACTACGGGCTATGCGATCAACCCGGCACGTGACTTCGGTCCGAGACTTGCGCATTTCTTCCTGCCGATTCCGGGCAAAGGGATTTCGAACTTCAAATATGCGGTCGTACCTTTCGTCGGACCACTGACGGGCGGTGCACTCGGTGCAGCGGTCTACAACAGCGTATTTACCGGAAAATCGGACATTTTCCTGATCGTCACCATCGCCGCAACCGTTTTAGTTCTATTGTTGGGGGTATTTCTTAATAAGAGAGTCCTTAAGGAAGACACAGCGAAACTTATGTAAAAAAACAATTCATAAAGGGGAATGTAATTTATGGAAAAGTACATCATGTCAATTGATCAGGGGACGACAAGCTCCCGCGCAATTCTGTTCGATAAGAACAGCAATATCGTTGCTGACAACCAGAAGGAGTTCAAACAGTATTTCCCGCAGTCCGGATGGGTCGAGCATAACGCCAACGAAATCTGGAGTTCCGTACTTGCGGTCGTCGCAGGCGTACTGACTGAAAACGACATTTCCGCCGAACAGGTGGAAGCGATCGGCATCACGAACCAGCGCGAAACGACTGTAGTCTGGGATAAGAACACCGGCAAACCGATCTATAACGCAATTGTCTGGCAATCCAGGCAGACTGCGGACATATGTGAAGAATTGAAGGGCAATGGCCACGAGGATACTTTCCGCAAAAAGACAGGACTGCTGCTCGATCCATACTTCTCCGGGACGAAAGTGAAATGGATCCTGGACAATGTGGACGGCGCCCGTGAAAAGGCGGAAAACGGCGAGCTGCTATTCGGTACGATCGATACATGGCTCATCTGGCGTTTCACAGAGGGCAAAGTGCATGTGACCGACTATACGAACGCGAGCCGTACGCTGATGTATAACATACATGACCTGAAATGGGACACTGAGCTCCTTGACCTCCTCGGCGTTCCCGAAGCGATGCTTCCGGAAGTGAAATCCTCCAGCGAAGTCTATGGTGAGACGACACAGTCCCACTTCTTCGGACGCAATGTTCCGATCGCCGGCGTTGCCGGTGACCAGCAGGCTGCCCTCTTCGGTCAGACATGCTTCCAGGAAGGCGATGCGAAGAACACTTACGGCACCGGCTGCTTCCTTCTGATGAATACGGGCAAGGAAGCCATCACAAGTGAGAATGGTCTGCTGACGACCATCGCATACGGTGTCGACGGCGAAGTCAAATACGCACTCGAAGGTTCGATATTCGTGGCCGGCTCCGCCATCCAGTGGCTGCGCGACGGACTGCGCATGTTCAAGTCCTCACCGAAATCCGAAGAATACGCCAACCGGGTCGAGTCGTCAGAAGGCGTCTATGTCGTACCGGCATTCACCGGTCTCGGTGCACCGTACTGGGATTCCGAGGCACGGGGCGCGGTATTCGGCCTGAGCCGCGGAACTGAGAAGGAACATTTTGTACGGGCGACACTCGAATCACTCGCCTACCAGACGAAGGATGTCCTTGATGCGATGCAGAAGGATTCCGACATCAAGATGGCGACGCTGCGTGTGGACGGCGGCGCAGTGGCAAACGACTTCCTGATGCAGTTCCAGTCCGACCTGCTCAACACAAAAGTCGAACGTCCTGAAGTCATCGAGACGACGGCGCTCGGCTCCGCCTACCTGGCCGGACTGGCTGTCGGGTTCTGGAAATCCACGGATGAACTGAAACGGGTCAGCGACACGGATACCGTGTTCAAACCGGAAATGGAACAGACAGAACGCGAAGATCTGTATGAAGGCTGGCAGATGGCGGTAAAAGCCACGCAGGCTTTCAAACCAAAACGAAAACACACTGAAGACGAATAATAATAAAGGACAGGCGCCCTTTATTATCCAAAAAATTAGGAGGGTCATCATGCTCAATACTTTAACCAGAAAAGATCAACTTAGGCATATGCAGGAAGTGGATTACGATATCGTTGTCATCGGAGGGGGCATCACGGGTGCAGGCATTGCACTGGATGCATCGAAACGGGGGATGAAAGTTGCCCTTGTCGAGATGCAGGACTTCGCCGAGGGGACGAGCAGCAGGAGTACGAAACTTGTCCACGGCGGTCTGCGCTATCTGAAGCAGTTCCAGATCGGTGTCGTCCGGGAAACCGGACGCGAGCGTGCGATTGTCTATGAAAATGGACCGCACGTGACGACACCTGAATGGATGCTGCTGCCTTTCCACAAAGGCGGAAACTTCGGCCGCTTCATGACGAGCATCGGCCTGCGTGTATATGACATGCTTGCCGAGGTGAAGAAAAGCGAACACCGTCAGATGCTGTCAGTTGATCAGGTACTTGAAAAAGAGCCGCTGGTTAAGCGTGATGCACTGCTCGGCGGCGGCTATTATGTCGAGTACAAGACCGATGATGCACGCATGACGATCGAAGTGATGAAGAAAGCTGCTGAATTCGGTGCGGACCCTGTGAACCATGTGAAGGCGAATGGATTCGTCTATGATAAAGGGAAGATCGTCGGCATCCATGCTGAAGACCAGCTTGATGGCGAGACTTACCAGCTGACCGGCCGCCGGGTAATAAACGCCACAGGACCGTGGGTGGACGATGTCCGTTCCCGTGATCCGGAAGCGAAAAAAGGCAAAAAACAGCTGCAGCTCTCAAAAGGGGTGCATATCGTATTCGACCAGAAGGACTTCCCGCTCGGGCAGGCAGTCTACTTCGATGCGAAGTCCGACGGCCGCATGATATTCGCGATTCCGCGTAACGGGAAAACGTATGTCGGCACAACGGATACGTTTTATGACGGTGACGAGAAAGAAATGCCGGCGGTGACGGCTGATGACAGGCATTATCTGCTTGATGCGGCGAATTACATGTTCCCCGGCCTCAACCTTTCCGACAGCAGCATCGAATCCACATGGGCCGGATTCAGGCCGCTGATCCTGGAGGAAGGCAAAGATCCATCCGATATATCCAGGAAAGACGAAATCTGGGAAG
>CAYTIR010000074.1:0-10403 GCA_964437955.1 uncultured Staphylococcaceae bacterium | reverse complement strand
GACTTGATTGATAAGCATGAAGCTGATGTATACCTTGTAAATACTGGCTGGTCCGGCGGAGAGTATGGAGTGGGTAAACGTATGGACCTCGCTCATACCCGTTCAATGGTCAGACGTGCAATAAGTGGTGAACTGGCACTTAACGCATTTGAAGAAGATTCAACTTTCGGTCTGAGCATTCCTGTTTCCGTTCCTGGGGTACCAAGTGAAATCCTGAACCCGAAAAATACTTGGGAGTCACCAGCTGCTTACGAAGAAAAAGCACAAAGCTTAAAAGAATCTTTCGTCGAGAATTTCAAAAAGTTCGGTGAGGATTCTGAATCAATCGCCAAAGACGGCGGCTTCACACTTTAAATCACATAAAAATGCAGCCCATCTGTGATCTGATATCACTGAGTGTGGCTGCATTTTACTTTTAAAAGAACGCATCTTCCCTGCTCAGTTCATATAAATATCTGATACATTCATCTTCCAGCAGAATACTGCGTGATTCTCCAGGCACCTCATCCAATGAACCGTAAAGAACCGGCCCCATGGTTTCCAAGTAGTCACACTTGAAGAAAATATCTTTTGCATCAACAAAATACACCGCTTTGCTGAACGGAATCCTGTCATGAACAGTATAGTATCCAACGTATTTAAGTGCTTGAATGCTGGCACCAGTCTCCTCGAACACTTCCCTATGCACAGCATCTTCCAATGTTTCTCCTGATTCGACTTTTCCACCTGGAAATTCGATTCCCCGTATTTTATGATTCGTCATCAAATATTTATCATCTAGCTTGCATACGGCAAGGACATGTCTGGCTGATACATCCGCCTCATATGACAATGTTACTTTCCTTCCTTCAAAATCTTTGAATTCGAGCATTCTATCATCTCCATTATTTGCCTTAAAGACACTCACCCTTTATCATTAAGATATTAAAAAGAATGTCTGGTGATTAATATGCGTACGATACTCTTATCTTTATTCCGCTTCTATCAGAGGTTCATCTCCCCGATATTTCCACCCAGCTGCCGTTTCAATCCGACCTGCTCTAATTACGGAATTGAGGCGATACAGGAGCACGGTGCATTCAAAGGTGCATTTCTCACTGTAAAACGGATATTGAAATGCCATCCGTTCCATCCGGGCGGATATGACCCTGTTCCTCTGAACCCTAAAAATTATACAGATGAAAAGCAGTAGATTATACTCTACTGCTTTTTTTCATTTCAAAATCTTCCTGATTTTTCACCCTGGAAATCTTACCGGTAGGAGTCATTCTCACTTCCTCGGTTTCATGGATTTCCTTGGGCAGTTTATATCTCGCAAGCCGGTCCTGAAGAACCGCCATGATTGAATCTTCATCAAGCTCAAAATGATCTTCCAATTCAATGAGAAGTACGGGCACCTCGCCCCATTTCCTATCCTTCCTTTTTATGGCGACGGCTTTTTTCACAGACTCGTGACTGGCTGCGGCATCCTCTATTTCTTTGGGATAAATGTTTTCTCCACCGCTTATGATCAGATCGCTTCTCCTGTCCAGAATGTAGAGATACCCTTCATCATCAATATAGCCCATATCACCGGTTCTGAAATACCCGTCATCCAACTGGAGTTCCGCATTCACGTAACCCGTAGTGACCATAGGACCTTTTACAAGCAGTTCCCCTTCATTCTCATCATCAATCTTTATTGAAATGCTATCCAGTGGACGTCCGACAGTCCCTTCCAGGATTTTGGGATCATCGGGGGCAATAGTAACAATTTGCGAACAGGTTTCTGTCATACCAAATGAATTATATACAGGAAGCTTTTGTTTCAGAGCACGATTTAAAATCGCCATTGTCACCCCGGCACCTCCAAGAAGTATGCCTTCCAGTTTATGCGGGAGTTCATATTCCATCATTCTCTCCAGCATGACAGGTACCATACTGACGTGTGTGACATCATATTTTTCAATCGCATGCTGCACTTTCACCGGTTCAAATTTTTCAATAAGTACCATGGTACATCCACGGATAATCGAACGCATCACAATTGAAAAACCTGAGATATGAAATATTGGATTGACGTTCATCCATACGCTGTCCGCTTCATAGCCAAACCTTTTTTCACATCCCATGGCAGATTCAAAATGATTGTCATAACTCTGTTTCACTGCCTTCGCACGTCCTGTCGTCCCGGATGTAAACATGATTGACAGTGTCTCATTTCCTGTTCCTGTTTTATTCAAATTGCGGATTCCGGTCCGCTCTGTTAATTCTTCATGTTGGACAACCCTGTAATTTTCCATCGTAAAGCACTCTGTTGTTACTATAGTATCCACGTCGGCATCATGTAGCTGTCTGTCGATCTCCACGGATGTTAACCTTCGATTGATCATTACAATCTCGATACCGGAAATTATTGCTGCATGTATCAAAGTGACCGCCGCCAATGAATTGCCGATGAAAAGACCGATGCGCCGCCTTTCCAGTGAATTCAATTTTTCCGACACATCCCGCGCTGTGTCATAGAGCTCTCCAAATGTCGTTCTTCCATCATTAAATATCACAGCAGGCTTATCCGGCTGCTCTTCAGCCTGCCGCTCCAGCCAATTATATTTCATTTAATACACCTCATTAAAAAAGCCCATCTACAGATGGGCATGATAAATCTTATGGGAATCTCGGGAATTGACCGTAATCCGGTTTCCGTTTTTCTTTGAATGCTTCTCTTCCCTCTTTCGCTTCATCAGTTGTGTAATAAAGCAATGTTGCATCTCCAGCCATTTGCTGCAATCCTGCAAGACCATCTGTATCTGCATTCATACCGGCTTTCAGAAGACGCAGCGCTGTCGGAGAATGCGCCATCATCTCTTCACACCACTTGACTGTTTCATCTTCCAGCTCCTCAAGGGGTACAACAGTATTCACAAGGCCCATTTCCAGTGCTTCCTGTGCATCGTATTGTCTGCAAAGGTACCAGATTTCACGCGCTTTTTTGTGACCGATGATTCTTGCAAGGTAACCAGCACCGTAGCCGGCATCAAATGAACCGACTTTCGGGCCTGTCTGACCGTAGCGGGCATTGTCAGCAGAAATTGTCAGATCACATACTACGTGCAGTACATGACCACCGCCAATGGCATATCCCGAAACCATCGCAACGACCGGTTTTGGAATCACCCGGATCAGGCGCTGGAGGTCCAATACGTTCAGACGCGGCACTTCATCTTCTCCTACATAACCGCCATGGCCACGCACTGATTGGTCACCACCTGAGCAGAATGCCAAATCGCCTTCTCCTGCAAGGACGATTACGGCTACATTCTGATCGTCTCGTGCTCTTGTAAATGCATCGATCATTTCAGTAACTGTAAGCGGGGTAAATGCATTGCGTACTTGTGGACGATTAATCGTCACTTTCGCAATACCATTATAAAATTCATATTTAATCTCTCTGTATTCTTTTAATGTCTGCCATTCTCTAGCCATTATTCAGCCTCCTAATAAAAACTCTAATATTATTATACCAAACTTATCCGCAGCTTCCATATGAATGTTATGTCCTGCTTCCGGAACGATTTCAAACTGCACATCATGCAGCAGTTTCTGCATTTCACGGTTGATTGTTACAAACTTTTCATCTCTTCCTCCACAAACAAGCAACACCGGCGGATTAACATCCTTAAGGTCGTCCCAATAAGACTGTTGTATACCGCTGCCATATTTAATCAGACTATCTGCTGCGCCCGACGGGTCTTGTGCCAGCCTATTTTCCCTCTGACGCTCCTTCGCTTTGGAATCCAAGGAATCCTGGGTGCTGAAAAGTCCCATCTTCTCCCATCCATCGACAAAGGATGTGTAGTCGTAAGATATTTCTTCAGCCCGCTTCTGGTCTATCAAAAACCGCTCTCTTCTTTCTGTGGGGTCACTGATACCCGGTGAAGCACTTTCAAGCACTGCTGATTGTACCATACCGGGATGGTTTACCAAAAATGAAACGGCAACCCTTCCACCCATGGAATAACCGAGGATATGCACTGCCTCCATTTCCAGTTCTTCCAGCAGAGAGGCAAGACTGTGCGATATATCATCCATGGTGTACGCTTCCGGGCTCTGCGTCTTTCCAAAACCTGGAAGATCCACGTTTAACACATTAAAATGTGACTTCAGATGATTCCCAACTGTTTTCATGCTGTCCATGTCTGATAAAAAACCATGAAGCAATAATACCGTTTCGTCTTTATGTGCATTGTCGAAACTATAGTTAAGTTCCAATTGCTTTCACCATTTCTGCAATGTCATCCTTAAGTGTTTGATGTTCTTCCAGATTTTTATCCCTGTCCGTCTTAATCTCTATGAGGTTCCTGCCCGGTTTATTCAACAGATTCCCGTCAATCTCAGATGCCTCTGTGACTGTGAAATAATTAAAATCGTACAGGGAAGCTGCATGATTGAAATTGAGGTCGAGTGGAGTTCCGAACAATCGCTCGAAGTGATCTTTATCCGCATACTGAGGAAGGAAACTGAAAATACCTCCGCCGTTGTTGTTGAATACGATGATATTTATATCTATTTCCTCAAGCTTTGCCATCACCATTCCATTCATATCATGATACAGGGCGACATCACCTATAATCAGGGTCACCGGCCTTTTGACCGCTGCCCCCAGTGCCGATGAAACGACTCCGTCAATCCCATTGGCTCCCCGGTTCGAAAAGATGGAATGCACATTCAGAGTATCATAACGCTCAACATCCCGGATCGGCATACTGCTGGAGAGGAAAAAACTTCTATTTTCATTTGAATTTTGAATAATTTCATACGTAAAACGGCCTTCGTCTGTAAAATGGTTGATATTATCATCAATATACCGGCTGATGGATACATCAATTTTTGTCAGCCACTTTTTAAAGCCGGCTCCGCCGCCCGAAAACGCCACATGTTCCAAAGTGTCTTTGATCCGGCCGATATAAGACGCTGTGGGCGCTGCCGGGTAAGTTTTGACATTTTGCATTTCACTGATCACGTACTGGGGGATATTTGTCGATGACAAGAACTTATTGGTTGCCTTGGAAGTCAGCGGTTCCCCGACTCTAATTATGAAATCAACACTTTCTTCAATATACCTGAGCTGCTCCTTGCTGAGGACATTAAATATCAAATCATGATGAGTAACCGCATCTTTCAAAGATTGACGCAAGTGCTGTCTCGGGTCTGTAATGACTGTTAGATCATCCCTGTCGATCATTTCACTAATACCCGTGATATCTTCCCGGGTCTCCCCGATGAATATCATGCCAGTGCCTTGGAAAGTACCGATTGATGCGTCCACCATCCTGTAATTTGGCTGCTGCCTCTTCATTCTGCTGAATAATTCAAGCATCGTCACATCCGGCATGAGTGGTTCGCGTACAGGAACATTGATATGGACCGGACCAACATTCGTTCCGTCAAAAAACCTGGAACACTGAAGTATTTTTGATTCTAAAAGTTCCAACGAAGATTCGTGCATATCCGCAAGCGGTAATTCAGTAAAGAATTTTACATAGTTGCTGTACATATTGTTCTGGGAAATGGACTGCGGTGCTCCTGTGTCCCTTAATTCATGGGGCCTGTCTGCAGTCAACGCAATCAGAGGAATATGGCTCAGGTCCGCTTCCGCCATAGCAGGAGTATAGTTCGCCGCTGCAGTACCTGAAGTGCATATAATGCCTGTTGGTGAATGCTTCGCTTTGGATAGCCCCAGGGCAAAATATGCAGCACTTCTTTCATCAGGATGTACATATGTCTTAATATTAGGATGCAGCTCGGCTGCAATCGCTATAGGCGTGGAACGTGAGCCCGGACTGATGACGACTTCTTCCATCCCGTACGACCATAAAATATCTACGAGTGAGAAAACCTGTCTGGTCAATATCTCCTGGTGGTTCATTCTTCATATGCCTCCAGTACATTCAACATTGGTGTAAATTTCACTTGAGTCTCTTCAAATTCCTTCTCACTCGAAGAACCTTTGACAATCCCGCATCCTGCAAATAAGGTAGCGTTGGTCGCCTGTATCAGCATCGACCGGATCGATACGACGAACTCACATTCATTATCCTCATGGATGATACCTACAGGAGCAGCATAAAGCCCTCGTGTACCATATTCTTCGTTCATGATATATTCCCTGGCTTTCTGCTTTGGGAAACCACCGACTGCAGGTGTCGGATGAATCGCATCTAGAAGTTCGAATACGCCTGTGCCATTGTTCAATGTCGCTTCAATTGCTGTATGCAGGTGATATATATATTTATTTTCAAGAATACCGGGTTTCGGATCATACTCTACCCAGTCGCTGTATGGTTCCAGATCATTAACGATTGACTCACGGACAAGTTCATGCTCAAAACGGTTCTTTTCATCATTCAAAAGGAATGATTTTTGTCGTTCATCCTGAACTGAATCATGTGTACGCTCTGCTGAACCAGCAATTGCATTAGTCAGCAGCTTATCCCCTTTAACATCAAAAAGCTTTTCAGGGGATTTGGAAATGAATGCCGATTTGTTTTTTTCATAATAAATCGTATACGTGCCTTTTTCATTATCGAGCCTGTCCAGTAAAAAAAGTGGATCTGCCGGGGATTTGAAAGTAATCAGCCTCTGTCTTGCCAACACCACTTTCCTGAAGTCCGCTTCATCCAAGACATCCACAGCCTGATCAACCAGTGAACGCCATTCGTTTGGGAACAGGTCTTTTTCCATATTGATCTCAGGTTTGCCGCCGATTGTCATTTCTGTATTTTCAATCGCCTCGAGCTCCTTGATCACATCAACAAGTACGGTCTGCAAATTCACTTCTGAAATATTTGAAGTATAGAATAGGACACGGTTCTTTAAATCAAATTGCCATTTTGGCAAATGAAATTCCACCATTGCAAAATCGTTCCACTCATCGGTAGTATCTTTACTGTCAAAACGAGTGCCTCCAAAAAGGCTCAGACGGGATGGGTTCCCCTCTTCCAGCTCAACGCTTTGAATTTTATTGTATAATTCATCTTTTTCCCTGGATAAAGATGTTGCAGAATATTTATCTCTTCTAATTGATTCCAAATAGCCAATTCCAACGGTATTATAAGTCTCATCTTTCGATCGGAACCAATACCTGTTACCCAGTTCGGATTCGAAATGGGAAAACAGTTTCTTTTCATCAATATCCATATCAAATATAGGTATTTGCAGAGTAAGATAAGTTTTGTCCGAATTCAAACTTATATCATCCAGAATTGTTTGGTACGCTTCCAAGTTCATTAATACACACTTCTTTCAGCATAGTTATCCTCATTTTATCATTTATTCATATTGGTGTGTATCGTATATAATTAAATGTGTTAAAATTGTTATCATATTTATTAATAAAGGAAGATGGTCATGCAAGGTACAGAAACACATACTGGTATCAAAAAATATCTCAGTCTCACCCGCCCCCACACACTGACTGCTGGATTCGTTCCGGTCTTAGTGGGCACGGCAAGCGTACTGCTTTTTGCACCGATCAGGTGGGATATGTTCATCGCAATGATGATAGCAACCCTTCTGATACAGTCCGCAACAAATATGTTCAACGAGTATTTTGATTTTAAGAGAGGACTGGACAGTGCAGAGTCAGTGGGGATTGCAGGCGCAATCGTACGCAATGGCATGTCTCCACGATCTGTTTTAAACATCGCAATCACGTTCTATATCATCGCCGGCATCATCGGTATTTTTATCGCCTTCAATACATCGCTCTGGGTGCTGGTCATCGGTGCTGTTTCAATGGCAGTCGGCTATTTATATACAGGAGGACCATTCCCGATATCTTGGACACCTTTCGGTGAGGTATTCGCAGGATTTTTCATGGGTACAGTTATAATTATGATTACGTTCTTCATCCATACCGGCACCCTTCACTACTTCCCGCTCCTGGTTTCTATACCGGTCGCAATTACAATCGGGCTGCTCAATATGGCGAATAACATCAGGGACCGTAAAAAGGATAAGGAAAGCGGCAGGAAAACATTCGTCATACTTGTAGGAAAACCAATCGCTGTCATCACGACTGCTGCACTTCTGGCATTTTGCTATATCTTCATCTTTTGGATCGCCATATTCAAACCATTTGGATCAGTGTTCTTTCTTTTTACATTACTCTCGCTTCCATTGTTCATAAAGACAGTGCGACTGATGTGGAAAGGAAATACTCCGAACGAACTGATTCCAGCAATGGCTTCCATGGGAAAATTGAATACAATCTTCGGTCTCCTGCTGACAATCGGATTGTTGATCAACGGCATAACGGGGATATAATACAAAAAGGGCTGAGAATCAATTCTCAGCCCTTTTTGTATTCAAATATACCGGTCCTGCATCATCTTTTCATGGAACTCCCGTAAATATTCAATGTGGTTCGGATTGATGTTGCGAATCGTCTTATTACGGACAAATTTTTTCTCATTCCTGAGTTTGATGAAAAGTACTCCTGAATCATACTTGGAATATTCATAATCCCCATCATTGAACTCCAGGGAAACGATATCTTTATAGGAAAAGAAAACTAATACCCATTTTGGATTTCCTTCATCAAACCTCAACGTCGAGGTAGAAACAAAAATAATGCCGTCTTCCAACAGAAGATAGAGTCCGATCTGAGTTAAATTGAACATGCAGGTGCCAATGCAATAGATGGATTTTGATTTATACGTGTCAAAATCCAAGTTTTCACTCAGATATTTTTTTGCACCTGTTAAAAATTGAAGGTCATGGCCCTCAAAGCCATGCGGTTCTTCTGATATTTCACACAGTGCTTTAGGAAGTTCTATTTCATTCAGATATAAATTGAGTTCATGATAAGAAAACATAGACATTCTCCATACTCATAATTGAATTCAATTTCATTATACAACATTTATCAGTAAAAATAGAATCTAAAGTATTTCAATATCCGAAATGACATTGATTATTCCAATGATTATATTATACTTAAATTGTATCTATACATTAGTGGGTAACATATCATGAGTTTTCAGAAATACCAGTTTGCCGTCGGTATCCCTTACTTGCTTCTGCTCAGTGCATGCAGCGGCACTGCTATAGAAGAACAGACAATCGAAGGAACTGGTGAGGAAACAGCTGCTGAGAGCGACAGTAATTCTGGAAATGGAGAAATCAGCTATTCCGAAACCATCGACCACACAATTGAACTTGAAGATTCAGAGATTTCAATTGAAGTATAAAATCCGATCTCCCCTGCTTTAAGGCAGGGGATTTTAAATAGGCAGGTCAAATATGATAATCACAACAGGCGGCAAGGCAAATCAGCAATCGGTACAAAACGCCCTTGCTTTGGCGGACAAATACGGCTATCCCTACATAGATAGGGACAAACAAAACATCGATACTTTATTCAACACCTATCAGACGGATATCGTCATAACAGGCAAAGAAAAACTGACAGTCATCCCCTTCTCAACAAAAAAACCAATATATTTCCACCCCAGCCTTTCAATGATAAGGGCAAAACGGTTGATCAAGGGCGAAAAGGATACTTTCATAGAAGCGGCCGGGATAGAGGAAGGCCTGAGTGTATTGGATTGCACAATGGGGCTTGCATCAGACAGCATCATCGCAAGCATGGTCACGACTGCCAGAGGTACAGTCACTGCCCTTGAAGCAAACCCGCTTCTCTATATGATGGTAACTGAAGGATTAAAAATCTATCACAGCGATGTTTCAGAATTCGGGGAAGCAATGAGAAGAATTAAAACCATTCATGTGAATCATACTGATTACTTAAAATCGCTCCCCGACAACAGCATCGATGTCGTATATTTCGATCCGATGTTCCAGGAAACAATAGAATCTTCAAGTTCCATCAGGAAAATTAATCAGCAGACATTAAAAACAGATCTGGTACTGGAAACAATCGAAGAGGCGCGGAGAGTTGCGAAAAAAAGAGTCGTATTGAAAGATCACTGGAAAAGTGAAAGATTTAAAAAGCTGGGATTCAAGCAGATGAAAAGAAAAAACAGCCAGGTACATTACGGATATATAGACATCATAAATTAATAATAAGAGCCGAGAGCCATTTATAAAAAATCCTCTAAATCTGATGATTTAGAGGATTCTTTATGTTACATATGTAATTAACGGACAGTGAGGGATTCGAACCCTCGATACGGGGTTGCCGTATACACGCGTTCCAGGCGTGCGCCTTCAGCCGCTCGGCCAACTGTCCATATGAGAATTAAAACAGAAGTGAGATTCCCCACTTCTGTTGGATGACCCGTACGGGACTCGAACCCGTGTTACCGCCGTGAAAGGGCGGTGTCTTAACCGCTTGACCAACGGGCCATGGCTCCACAGGTAGGATTCGAACCTACGACCGATCGGTTAACAGCCGATAG
>CAYTIR010000073.1:0-10632 GCA_964437955.1 uncultured Staphylococcaceae bacterium | reverse complement strand
TATCAGGATTATGGTTACTGTTTTCAAAGGTTGTCATTGAACCATTTGGCATCAATTCTGCAGCTTCTTCACTGAATATATGCGGGCATTGAGCATCATGTCTGCCACTGTATATATATGCTTTAACAGGGGAGTTTTTCAATTCTTCCCTGACATCATAATTTGCCAACTCCGAGGTGAAATAATCTATTTTGTCCATCAGCGTCCTACCACTTTCTTTTCTCTTAAGCATGTCATAATAGGCATCTTTTCTGTAAAGTGACATCATAATCCATTCTTTTGAAAGATTAATACGCTCTTCTCTTGTCACAGTGGGTTCGCGAAGTTTCGCAAATATTTCCTTCATTCTATGATTATTAGGGTTTCTATCACAATAAATACTATCAGGATGTTCCATATACTGATAAGAAGCACATAGGCCGCCTGCTATAATTTGAGTGAGGCTGTCGGGGAATAACACAGCATACTTTAACGCAAGAAATCCGCCGGTGGAATGTCCAGAGAATGCCCATTTTTTAATACCCAGAGCCTTTCTAATCGCTTCCATATCAAGAATGGCATCGTCCATACTGTAAGTGAACTCCTCGGTATGTTCATCTGAGTTCCCAGCCCCTCTGAGGTTAATCACATATACAGTGTAGTATTCTGCCAACATCTGTGACATGATATTTCCGTAGTTATTGAATTCGCTGTAGAGGTGAGTAAATGCCAAAGGCTCACCTGAGCCCCGTTTAAACAATTCAAACTTTCCTCTGTATGTGTTTATAACTTTTACTTCAAACATGACAAAATTCTCCTTAACACAATTTAAATAATCGATTTTCCCATATACCAAGATGGCACTAATCTCTTAAAATCATCATATGTATCGAGAAGTTCTGCAAAACCATTTCTCATTGTTCTGATCTCTTTTTCTCCAAAGGGAATGGCCCACGGAAGTGAAGATAAGGTGTTTGTTGAGATATAGAGTATTAACAACCTCCAGAAGTCCTCCGGCACCTGATTGTTGAAATAGCCATCAAGCTGGCCGCTTGCAAATTCGTGACTGACACCAACACACCATGTGATACGGTTGAACTCCTCCCAAGGGTCTCCATGATCATGCCGGTCAAAATCAATGATGTATAGCTGACCATTATCATCAACCAGCATATTTCCGACATGAAAATCTCCATGATGGGGAACAATGATGACATCTTTAAGTGATCCTCTGTATTTATTTACCGTCTCAAGCAATAAATGTCCTTTCTCATAATTTAATTCACATTCCTTATACATTTTTATCTTGCTGTCGATTTTCCTGTCATATCTGTCAGACCATGAGGATTTTGGACATATATCCAGATTGAAGTTGTGGATTTTCTTCAGTATCCTGCCTGATTGAACGCCCAGTTTATACTGTTCGTTCTTATTAAGTACGGGAATCTTTTTCTCAGCGTCTTCGCCATCTATCCATTCAAGGAGCAGAAAATAGGATTGATTATCCAAGCAATTACCATGGCCGAGAAGTTTGTGGGTCGGAATGTTGTCCACCTTGCATTGCTTCAAAAATTCAACATGCATCAGTACGCGTTCTTTATTGACTGCTGGTGAAATTCTTAAAAGAAACATTTTTCCGTCTTTATTCCGTGCTATGTATTTCTCATCACTCGACCATCCTTTATTGAAGGGCTCAATGCTTTTGATATCATAGCTGCTTAAATCATCCAGCAATATATTTTTATTCATAATATAAATACCTTTCTTCATGTATTGTCATCTTTGAATAATGGTATGAATTTTCTAAATACTTTCTGATATAATTGTAGTATAGCAAAGAGTTACGACAATCGAAATAATGAAAGTGGGATTGTAAAGTGATCATCCGGGAACTGAACTTAGATGATGCGGAAGCACTCATGATATTAAAACAGAGAGTGGACGATTCCGGCTACATGCTTTATGAGCCGGGCGAGAGGAAAACGACTATTGAAAATCAGAAGAAAACAATTGATCACATAAGACAGGATGAATCCATTAAATTTCTAGTATCAGAAGAGGAAGGCGTACTTACTGGTTACATAGCTGCATTCAGAGGGAAGATGAACAGAAATAGACATTCAGCATATATAGTGCTTGGTGTAGATGAAAAGTGCAGAGGCAGAGGAATTGCTTCATCATTATTTAATAAAATTTTTGAATGGGCTGAGAGTGAGAATGTGTCAAGGCTTGAACTGACAGTAATTAAAAATAATACACCGGCGTTTAATCTATATAGAAAAATGGGGTTTGTTCTGGAAGGGGAGAAGGTCAATTCTCTGATGATTGATGGTAAGCCGGTGAATGAATACTATCTTTATAAACTTATATAATCGATTAGTAATAAATAATTTTTTAAAAAGGAAGATGTGTTTTGAAGATTGATATAGAGCATTCGCTTTTCGAAGCAGCAACTGAACTGATAGAAAACCGATATCCTTCAGGATGGGGTGGGGCTGCAGCGATGTACACAGACGATGGTCAAATTTTGACAAGTGTAGCACCAGAAGTGATCAACGCGTCAACTGAACTGTGTATCGAGACAGGTGCGATTCTAGAAGCCCATAAACTTAATACGAAAATAACGCATACAATCTGTGTTGTACGTGAAGATGAAAATGCGGCTTTTGTCATTTTAACGCCTTGTGGAGTTTGTCAGGAAAGATTATTTTACTGGGGAGAAGATGTGAAAGCCGCTGTAACCAATAGCGAATGCAGACTGGATTATAAAACTTTAAAAGAAATCCAACCTTATCATTGGTATAAAGCGTATGAATGAAATAAAAAATGAAGTTTCACTCTCGGCAGTTTTAGATTTCCTTTATGAGAAAAAGGTGGATATATGAAAAAAGCATTTCCAGAGAAAATACATATAATAGGTTCGATTCTTTGTCAAAAGAAGAATAAATAGTTGATGAGAATAGGAGGAATTGCAAAATGGAGGATTGTATATTTTGTAGAATAATAAAAGAAGAAATACCCTCGTATACAATTTATAAAGATGAAGTAGTCACTGCTTTCCTCGATGTTAATCCCGTGGCATCGGGTCATACATTAATAGTTCCCAATAAACACTTTGACAGATTAGATACTATTAATGATGAAGAAGTGATGAAAGGTTTAATGAATGCAGCAATAAAATTATCAAATTCACTCATTTCTTCTGGAATTTGTACTGATTTTACGTTACTCAGTGATAATGGTTTGAATGCACAGCAAGATATTATGCATACTCATTTGCATGTAATTCCTAGATACACTAACGAAAAAATAGAACTGAAGCTTCCAACTGATAAAGAAGTTGCTAGTGATGAGAAGCTGTCGTACACATACAAACTTTTAAAAACTATCTTATGAAATATAGAACAGCCAAGCAAGAATTTTAAATTTAAATATCGTTTCATGGAGGAATACTTATGATTATGGAAGCACAGAAATACTGGGATGAATACTGGGGGAACAGGAGTAAGACTGAGTCTGTAAGCGCCTGGCAGTTTGGTAGCGACCCGGATGAATTGGCAAAATTGGTGGTCGATGGCATTAAAACAGCAACCTGCTCCGGACACATATTTTACGAATTGGAAAATGAACCACTGCCTACGAGTGAGGATTACAGTATTATTCTGGACGGGAATGATAAGCCAGTAGCAATCATTAAAACTACAGAGGTATCATTGACACCAATGAATGAGGTATCTGAAGACTTTGCAATTGCTGAGGGGGAAGGGGACAGAACGTACGAGTATTGGTGGAACGAACATGAGAAATTCTTCAAAGAGGAATTTAAAAACACTGAATATGAATTTTCAGAGGATATGATGCTGGTCTGTGAACGATTTGAAGTCGTAGATATTCATGACTAAACTTCAATAAAAGGTTTTGAAACTGAATGTTAAAGTGGGAAATTTCAGAAAGGGGGGATTTATTTGGAATGTTTCCATTTATCACCCATATACTTAGTCTTTGGGAAGTCTCCGTGGAAAACGCAGAGATCATTACTTGGAATGAGCGATGATGAAATTCAATCATCCCCAATATACAGTTCCATTGTCAGCTGATTTCCATATGGAGTGTCAATTTCATCGATAATTTTAAACCTTTGTTTTTCCCACATCCTCACAGCTGGAACATTGTCTTTTATAACTCCAAGGCGTACCTTGGATATATTTGTTTCGGAGATGTAGGTTAATGTCTGATTATATATTTTTTGACCAAGCCCTTGACTTCTATATTTTTGATCAATGACTAAGTATCCAATCATACATGTGGAATCATCCGGATAATGAAATAATAGATCCAGGAAACCGATGAATTCATCAAGCCTGTATATCCCAAATACTTCTTTGTTTTTCAAATCGATTCCAGGAGGAACGTCTAATAAAAATTCTTCTTTTACTTCTTTCAGAGTGGGTCTGCTCTTTACATAATCCGTGAAATAATCTGTGTTGTTTATTATGAAGTTGTAGAATCCTGTAATATCCTCTGAAACTTTTATTTTTTCCACAATTAAATTTTCCATATAAATAACTCCTTGAATGTCTCTCTGCCAATAAGTATACCAAACATAAAAAACTGACGTCTGTATATATGCAGACGTCAGTTTTTCATATTCAGTATTTTATTCCAACAGCCCAGCCTCTTCCAGGTAATTCTGTGCCACAGTATAAGGGTCTTTGCCTTCGACAGCAACCTGATAATTCATCTCCTGCATCTGGGTATCACTGATCTGTCCGCTGAGTTTGTTGAGGGGATCTATGATTTCCGGATGTTCATCCAGGAATGATTGTTTGAACAATGGTGCACCCTGATAAGGTGGGAATACTTTTTTGTTATCTTCAAGGATGACCATGTCGTAGCGTCTTAAGTCAGCATCTGTGGAATATGCATCCATCAGGTTGATGTCTCCATTATTGATTGCCTGATAGCGCAATTTTGGTTCCATCGTCCTTACATTATCGAAATTGAGGTTATATGCTTCCTGTATGGCTGGATATCCGTCTTCACGATCACTGAATTCGAGGGTGAACCCAGGCTTTATCTGGCCTTCAATCTTTTTCAGATCACTGATTGTTTCCAGATTATGTTCTTCCGCGAATTTCCGCTTCACAGCGAGTGTATAAGTATTGTTAAACTGCATGGGCTCCAGCAGTGTCATGTCGAATTGTTCCTCCAGACTTGATTTTGCCTGTTTGTAAACCGCTTCTTCCTCTTTTGATTCCGGAGCTTCTTTTGTCAGTTCTCCGAGGACTGTGCCTGTAAATTCCAGATAGCCGTCGATGTCATCGGACTTTAGTGCATTGAAAAGGAATGATGTCTTGCCAAGTCCGTCTTCGACCTGTACCGTATAGTCCGTTTCTTCTTCGATCAGAATCTTATACATATTCGTAATGATGGAAGGCTCTGTTCCAAGCTTACCTGCAATCGTAATGGGTTCATTCTTTTGTGAAAGCAGGGGGCCGACTGTGATTATGAGCATCACCAGTAGAATTGTTCCCAATGTAATGATGATTTTTTTGTATGAAAGGTTCTGAATGATGCGGAGTATGATATCAAACAAAATTGCCAGCAGGGCTGCCGGTATGGCACCGATAATGATCAGGGATGTATTGTTCCGGTCGATGCCGAGCAGGATCAGATCGCCCAATCCACCTGCCCCAATTAACGCTGCAAGCGTTGCTGTACCAATAATCAGCACCATTGCAGTGCGGATACCTGCCATGATGACAGGCATGGCTATCGGCAGTTCGACTTTCAGAAGCCGACGCATGGTTTTCATGCCAATGCCTCTTGCGGCTTCGACAAGTGAACCATCCACTTCGTCTATACCGGTAAAGGTGTTTCTTAAAATTGGGAGCAGTGCATAGATGGTCAGTGCAATCACTGCAGGTACTTTTCCAATCCCGAACAGAGGAATCATCAGCCCGAGCAGCGCAAGGGAAGGAATCGTCTGCATCACTGCAGCGATGTTAATGACCAGTTCAGATATTCTTTTTGTCTTAGTGAGCAATATGCCAAGAGGCACACCAATCAGTACAGCGATGAGAAGCGCGATAAACGACAACTGTATGTGTTCTATGAGAGTTGTAAGCAGTTCGCCTTTTCTTGCATTCAATGTCTCAAAAAATACATTCATCAGGCATCACCTCTCTGTCTGTCAGCAAGATATTTGAAAACATCCTTGCTTTTCAATATCTTCTTACTTTCATCATCATCTTTCACAAGGATGCCGTCATGTTCAGATAAATATTGAAAAATGATCTGAATCTGTGTATCTGCCGGCACTTCCGGATAATCAGGATGTCCTTCTGCAGCAAGCAGGGGTTGGTCATGGGCAATATCCCCAATTGTCAGTTGCTGCATACGGTGTGAATCCAGGTCTCCGATAAACTCTTTTACAAAATCATTTTTGGGTGCAGTCAGGAATTCCTCCGGTGTACCAATCTGCTCTACATGTCCTGCTTTTAGCAGACATATCCTGTCAGCGAGTTTCAGTGCTTCCTGGATATCATGCGTCACAAAGACAATTGTTTTCTTTATTTCTTTCTGTAGTTCCTTGAGATCGTCCTGCAGTTTTTCCCGGCTGATCGGATCGAGTGCACTGAAAGGTTCGTCCATGAGGATGACAGGGGGATCGGCAGCCAGTGCTCTTACCACGCCGACCCGCTGCTGCTGTCCGCCGGACAGCTCTTTCGGCTTTCGGTTTTTAAACTGTTCGGGTTCCATCCCAACCATAGAAAGCAGCTGATTAATACGTGCATCAATGTCGGAGTCCGTCCATTTTTTCATCATGGGCACCTGTGCAATATTTTCCTTGATGGTCATATGGGGGAAGAGGGCAATCTGCTGAAGCACATAGCCGATATCCCAACGCATTTCATACACCGGATATTCACTGATTGGACGCGATTTGAAATATATATAGCCGCTGGTCAGTGGAATCAGACGATTGATCATTTTCAATGTGGTTGTTTTTCCACAACCTGAAGGTCCGATCAATACAAAGATTTCACCTTCCTTAATATCGAAACTTACATCATCTACTGCAATCTTTTCTCCATACTTTTTTGTCACATTTTTAAATTGGATCATATGTACGCTCCTATAAATATCTTATAGCTAAAAGTATAGTGATAATTCGGACCAATTAAAATAAATTAGACTGATTTGAGGCATTAAAGATTCTGAGATGGAGAAACAGGGCAGTCGGCTGATGTGTCCTTCATAACTGTGTTTTGCATCAGATTTAATAAAACGCATTCATTTTAGTTTCTTTTTCCAAACAGATATGGTATTATACTTGTAATAGGAATACCTGAGAAGTTCGTGATGTGTTGAATTATATTTTGACCTAACACTTTCTTAAACGGGAGCCTAATTGGTTTTCCTGCAAAAAACAAGCCTGTACGACAGGACGTTTGGAGCAGGAAACAGGGCACCCACCTGCAAATAGCAGGCCAAAATAATCAACAATAACACACGGCTTTAGCTCGGATATTCCAAATAAGTACCGGATGATTTCATCCGGTGGTTATTTTTTTGTCTAAATATGAAAACGGAGCACTGAAAATAAGTGCTCCGTTTCTATTACATATTCTTAAGTTTTGTATAGATGTCATTGAGTTGCTTTTCATATTTGGATACATCTGATGTCTCGTAATATGATTTTTTGGTCAGCGTATCGGGCAAATACTGCTGCTTGACGACATGGTTTGGATAGTTATGGGGATATTTGTATCCGATGGCGTTGCCGAGTTTTTCTGCACTCGCGTAATGTCCGTCACGCAGGTGTTTTGGTACTGCACCGATTTTCCCTTTTCTGATGTCTGAGAGGGCAGCGTCGATGCTCTTGATCGCGCTGTTTGATTTGGGCGACAGTGCAAGTTCTATGACTGCCTGTGACAGAGGAATTCGTGCCTCCGGGAAACCGAGTCGTTCTGCCGACTGGATGGCATCGAGAGTCCGGCTGGCAAGCTGTGGGTTGGCGAGTCCGATATCCTCATAACTGATGACCAGCAGCCTCCTTGCTATGGTTACGAGATCGCCTGCTTCTATCAGTCTGGCAAGATAGTGGAGGGCGGCGTCGACATCACTGCCGCGGATCGATTTTTGAAATGCGCTCATTACATCATAATGCTGGTCTCCGTCCTTGTCGTGCAAGAATGCTGATTTCTGCAGACATGCTTCCGCGTCGTCGAGGGTGATTGTGACTTTACCATCCTCATCCTTTTTTGTGCTGAGTGCAGCCAGCTCGAGGGCATTGAGTGCACTTCTTACATCCCCATGGCTTGAAAGAACGAAATGTTCCATAGCCTTATCATCGATTTCGACATCCATCTCACCGAGGCCGCGCGCTGAATCATCAATTGCACGTCTGACGGCGATACGGATATCCTCTTCTTCGAGTGAATTGAGCTCGAAGATCTGACACCGGCTTCTGATGGCCGGATTGATTGCATGGTATGGATTAGAGGTCGTTGCCCCGATCAGCACGATGTTCCCGCTCTCGAGGTGGGGCAGCAGGAAGTCCTGCTTTGCCTTGTCAAGTCTGTGGATCTCGTCAAGCAGCAGAATGACGGAACCGCTCATCTTTCCTTCATCCGCAACGATCTGCATATCTTTTTTTGTATTGGTCACTGCATTCAATGTTCTGAATTTATAGCTGGTCGATCCGGCGATTGCACTGGCGATACTTGTCTTACCGATGCCCGGCGGGCCATAGAGGATCATGGATGACAGACGTTTAGCCTGGACCATTCTTCTGATAATACCGCCCTCACCGACAAGATGCTGCTGGCCGAGTACTTCATCTATGGATTTTGGTCTCATTCTGAAACTGAGTGGCTGTGTTGACATGTTTTCACCTGCTCTGTTGATTATGTTATATTATTAATACTACACTATATATTAACATGAACTTAAAATATGAGGTGCTTTATGAAAATCTCGACAAGAGGAAGATATGGGTTATATTTTATGCTGGCCCTGGCCAAAGATTACGAAGTGAAAAAACGAAGTGTGAAATCCGTTGCTGATGAACGGGGGATCAGTGATCTTTATTTGGAACAGATTGTAGCGAGTCTTAAGAAAGAAGATCTAATCAAGAGTACGCGTGGTGCATACGGCGGGTATGAATTGAACATGCCGCCGGATGAAATCATGGTCGGCAGGATTTTCAGAACTTTGGAAGAGAATATCGTTGCGGTTGAAACGGATGAGAAGGATACTGAAACGGAACGGTATCTCTGGCGTCGGATCAGAGATGCCCTGCGGGATGTCCTGGATCATACGACACTGTCAGATTTGTTGAATCACAGCGAAGATGAAATTGATGACTATATGTTCTACATTTAAAAAAAGCACCCGGAGAGTCGCTCCGGGTGCTTTTTCGTGCTTTGGATGTGTTAAAGTCTGATTACGTTGATCATGTCAGAACCTTCCGGATTTGAATATGGCATACAACATGCCCATGAAGAGGAGCATGGCAAGTATGAAGCCGATTTCTATTACCGGTATGTTCCAGAAGATATTCGTTTCACCGCTCATTGCTGAACCGATGATAAGACCGACCATGATGATGCTGAATGACAGGAGGACGATACTGAATGACAGCCTGTTGCCGATCTGGTCCAGACGTCTCATATACTGTTCACTGCGTTTCAATTCGATTTCAACGGGGACCTGTCTTTTTTTCAATGCCTTTGTGAATTCGTACAGGTTGCTCGAGGCACTGGAAAGATCATCGCTAAAGGCATTCCATTGATCGAATGCCCTGCCTGCTATGTTTTTGGGGTTGTACCTTTCTTTCACAAGCTGTTTGCCAAACGGTTCAGCCACATCGACGATGCTGAAGTCGGGATCCAATTTGCTTACAGTGCTCTCAAGCGTCAGTATCGTTTTACCAAGTATCGTGAAATCTGCGGGCAGTTTGATGCGATGCTGGTTGGCAATGCTGAATATGTCCTGAACCGCTTCCCCGAGATGCATCTGGCTGAGGGGGATATCGTAATATTTATCCCGGAGCAGCTCGGCATCCTTGGTGAGCTGTTTCATATCGACATCATCCGGCACGACCCCCATCCGGGCGATGGCCCTGACTACGCCATCCGCATCCTTTTTCATCATGGAAATGAGCAGCGACCCGAAGTTTATTTTCATCTCTTTCGTCATCTTACCGACCATGCCGAAATCCATGAAGGCGATTGTTTCACCCGGCAGGACATTGATGTTACCGGGGTGCGGATCGCCGTGGAAAAACCCTTCGATCAGAATTTGGTGGAAGACGGCATTCGTCACATGTTCAGCGAGTGTCGTCCGGGAATATCCAAGCGATTCGATGGCTTCGAAATCATTGATACGTACGCCTTCGACATATTCCATCGTAATGATATTTTTCGTCGTTGCCTCCCAATAGATTTCAGGGATGTATACCGTTTCGTCTTTCTTGAACTGTTTGCCAAGCCTCTCTGTATTCCTGGCCTCTATGGTATAGTCCAGTTCTTCAAGGATTGCACGCGAAAACTCTTCTATCATATCTTTGACCTGATATTGTCTGGCCCAGTTCATGCGCGATTCAGCAAGTGAGGCGAGGCGGTGGAGTATTTCCAGGTCATTTCT
>CAYTIR010000072.1:2480-10668 GCA_964437955.1 uncultured Staphylococcaceae bacterium | reverse complement strand
GTTCCGCAACAGCTTCCTGACGAACCTGCGTTGCAAGACATATTTCCTTATGCACTTCTATATGAGGGAATTGTTCTTTTAGCTGATCCATCAGATGTGTTACATCCCATTGGCTCATTGTAGTCTGATTCGTTACAATAAGTTTTTTATCAGCGATTTCAGGAGGCAGCGCTTTAACATCATTGATTGTTTCTACAAGGTGTACATGTTCAGGACATACACCAACAGCACCTTCTGGTTCTGGATGACCTTTCTTGCCGATGTATATGACATCATAGTCGTTTGCAGTCTTCTCTCGAATCAATTCATGAGTGATTTCCACATCCGGGCATGTTGCATCGATGCATGTCAGGCCTTTTTCTTTCGCTCTTGCCTTAACCTGTGGCGAAACACCATGGGCTGTAAATACTACAGTACCTTCATTGATGTTTTCCAGAATTTCCAGTCTGTTGGGACCATCCAGTGTAATGATACCATCCTCTTCAAAAGCATCCGTAACATGTTTGTTATGGACGATCATACCGAGTATATATATCGGACGGGGCAGTGATTTATCCATAGATGCATTGCGCGCAATCACCATAGCATCCACCACACCGTAACAATAGCCGCGCGGGGTAATTTTAATTATATCCATAGAAAGAATTCCTCCTTATATGTCATTATAACCAATATCGGATTGTTTTTAAATCATCTCGAGGTCTGATTGATTGAATAATAGCATCACAGACATATTTCGGTTATAATTGAAGTCGAGTTTATTTATAGAAATCAGGTGAAACAATGAGTAACGCTTTTAAAAGATTCAATTTCGACAATAAAATGCTGGATGCAATAGATAAGATAAATTTTACGCACCCAACTCTGATTCAGGAACGTGTGATCCCCAAGATTTTAAAAGGAGATAATGTCGTTGCACAATCGGAAACGGGAAGTGGTAAATCCCATGCTTTTCTACTGCCAATTATTTATAAAGTGGATGCAGAGAAAAACCATACTCAGGCGGTCATTCTGGCTCCGACAAGAGAGCTTGCCAAACAACTCCATAAAATGACGATGGACCTTCTCAAATCCTATCCAGAAATACGTACCGCGGCTTTCATCGGTGGTACTGATATAAACAAGGACGAACAGAAAGCCGGCCGAACTCCCCATATTGTAATCGGTACACCTTCAAGAGTCAAAGACCTGATGCAGTCCGGTGCCCTTGACCTGCATGTGGCGGACAGGGTTGTCATTGATGAGGCCGATTTAATGATCGATCTTGGCTTCCTTGAACAGATTGATGAGATAGCAAGAGCTCTTGATGATGAAGCACGCCTTCTGGTATTCTCCGCCACTATACCGGAAACCCTGCGCACCTTCCTGAAAAAATATATCGGTGAGGTAGAGACGATTATCATAGATACACCTAAAAACAAGACCTCCATACATTACAGTCTTGTCCCGGTACGCGGAGAGGAAAAACAGAAGAAGGTTCTGGACATCGTGCAGCATGTCACACCATATATAGGGCTGATTTTCGCAAATTCCCGTGAACGTGCGGATGAGCTGTTTGAGCATCTGAACAATGCAGGAGTTAATGTTGGATTATTCCATGGTGGGTTAAAGCCGCGGGAACGGACGAAGGAAATCAAGAAGATCAGAGCACTTGAATATGAATGGGTGGTTGCAAGCGACCTTGCATCAAGAGGGCTCGACATTGATGGAGCTTCTCATGTCATCAACTATGATATCCCCAAAGAAATTGAATTCTTCACCCACAGAGTCGGTCGTGTTGGCCGGGGAGAGTACGAGGGGACTGCAATTACCCTATATACTCCGGATGAGGAACGTTTCATCAATCTGATAGAGAATAAAGGGTATGCGTTTACGCATGAAGATTTCAAACGCGGCGAGTTCGTTAAAATAAAATCCAGGACTCAACGCGCTTCCAGGGAAAAGAGGGACTCGAACCTGGAATCCAAACTCGCGCACAGAGTGAAACGTAATGGCAAAGTGAAACCAGGCTATAAGAAAAAGATGAAAGCAGAAATGGATGCTTTGAAGCGTGAAGAGCGTAGAAAATATTCAATGAAGAATAAAAAGAAAAGATAAAAAAGGATGGATAAGATGCTTTTAGGTTCACACGTATCGATGAGTGGTAAAAAAATGTTGGAAGCAGCAAGTATGTCTGCGGAAAGTTATGGTGCAAATACATTCATGATCTATACGGGGGCACCACAAAACACCCGGAGAAAAAAGATCGAAGATCTTAATATAGAAGCAGGCAGGCAGCATATGGAGGAACATGGTATTTCCAACATTGTCGTTCATGCTCCGTACATCATCAATATCGCTAACTCTGAACGTGAAGGTGTGTTTGAGCATGGAGTCGAATTCCTGCAGGAAGAGATCATCCGCACAGAACATCTGGGCAGTAAGCAGATTGTCCTACACCCGGGGAGTCATGTCGGTACTGGTGTCGACCGTGGAATCCAATCAATCACCGAGGGTTTGAATGAAGTACTGTCTTCAAAACAGGATGTACAGATTGCTCTTGAAACAATGGCCGGAAAAGGTTCGGAAGTAGGAAGGACGTTCGATGAACTTGCACGTATCATTGATGGTGTCACTAACAATGACCGACTGAGCGTATGCTTCGATACATGTCACGTCCACGATGCCGGATACGATATAGTAAATGATTTTGAGGGTGTTATTGAAGAATTCGATAAGACAATTGGTCTGGACAGAATTAAGGTGCTTCATATCAATGACTCCAAAAATGAACGGGGGGCACATAAAGACCGCCATGAGAATATCGGCTTCGGTCATATTGGCTTCGATGCTTTGACACGTGTCATAAACCATCCCGAGTTCAAGGATATTCCTAAAATTTTGGAGACACCATTTGTTGGACCGGATAAGAAAAACAGAAATGCTCCTTACAAACATGAAATTGAAATGATCAGAAACGGTAGGTTCATTCCTGAGTTGAAAGAACAGATCAATCCGGATATTAAAGATTCCGTACAATAATATTTTCAAAAAGGCTGTGTTCCAAAAATGGAATACAGTCTTTTATTTCGTAACCATTACTATTTACAAATCATAATGATTACTGTATTATATTGTAATGACTAAATCTAAAGAGGAGCAATTGGAATGGAGCACCCTATATTTGAGATAAAAAATCTTACCTATACTTATAAAGATAAAATGGAAACAACACCTGCTCTTAAAGATATCAATCTTAAAGTGGATAAAGGCGATTTTATAGCACTGGTGGGGCCAAATGGCTCGGGAAAAACGACATTGATCAAACTCATTCTCGGTGTCATAAAACCTCAAAGAGGAGAGATATTGATTAATGGAAAAATGCTCAGAAATTTCAATGCCTGGCAGGAAGTAGGATATGTATCACAAAAATCCAATAGTTTCTCCAAAGGATTTCCAGCTACTGTCAGAGAAGTCGTGCTCAGTGGGCTGACAAAAGAAAAAGGGCTCCTCAAGCGTTTCGGCAGAAACGATAATAAGAAACTGGATGATGTCCTGGAACTTCTGAACATCAGCAACTTGAGAGATAAAAATATCTCACTCCTGTCAGGGGGGCAGACACAGCGTGTGTTTATCGCCCGGGCATTGATCAACAACCCCAGTATACTTGTGCTGGATGAGCCGACAGTCGGTATTGATGCAAAACACGTCAAAGAATTTTATGACGTGCTTTTGAGACTAAAGGAGAAGTCTGTGACCATCCTCCTTGTAACACATGATATTGGTGTGGTTGTTGATCATGCGGATGAGGTCGCTTGTCTTAATGAACATCTTCATTTCCATGGGACAAACCATGAATTCAAAAACCTCGGTGAAGCGGAATTATCGAAAATATACGGTTTTCCGCTGCAGCTTGTCAGCCATGACCATGAAAGGGAGTGCTGCAGTTGATCCAGGCATTGATGGAATATGACTTCATAAGGTTTTCATTTATAAGTGGTCTGATAGTTGGGCTCATTGCACCGCTTATCGGGACATTCATTGTCATCAGGAGATTATCGCTTATCGCGGATGCGCTCAGTCATGTTACTTTGGGCGGCATCACTTTTGGCGTTTATCTTTCTTCATTAATTGGTACAGCCATAAACCCACTGATTACAGGTATTTTATTTTCCGTTGCCGGAGCACTCGGTATAGAGAGACTTCGTACTGTTTATAAACATTATCAGGAACTGGCTATTCCTATTATCATGAGTCTCGGCATTGCGCTCAGTGTGTTGTTCCTTTCACTGGCAGATGGATTCAATCAGGATTTATTCGGGTATCTGTTCGGCAGTATTAGTGCAGTCAACATTTCAGACTTGATTCTTATCACAATGATTGGAGTCATCGTTATAGGATTCATTTACCTTTTTTATAAAGAGATGCTCCTAGTTTCATTCGATGAAGAATATGCTAATGTAATGAATATAAGCAAGTGGATCCATTTCATGTTCATCATCGTAGTTGCCCTCGTTATCAGCGCTTCAATGAGGATAGTAGGAATACTGCTTGTCAGTGCCCTGATGACACTTCCGGTTGCTTCAGCGATGCGGGTGACCTCAAGCTTCAAACAACTTATGATATTCAGTGTGATATTAGGGGAGGTATCAGTTGTTACAGGGCTATTCCTGAGTTTCTACCTCAATATTTCACCTGGCGGCACAATCGTCCTTGTTTCTATATTAATATTATTGGTTACAATTCTTCTTGACCGTATAGGAGTGAGTAAAAATGACACAGCAACTGAATCAGTATAAAGATAAACTAAAAGAGAACAAACTTAAAATTACAGATAAGCGCATGCGAATGATAGATATCTTTTTGGATGAAGATAGATATTTAAGTGCCAGGGAACTACTAGAGATGATGAATCTAGAATATCCAGGAATCAGCTATGATACAATCTACCGCAATCTGTATACATTAAATGACATCGAAGTATTGGAGAAGACGACTTTCAACGGTGAGATGCAGTATAAAATTTCGTGTACTACACATCATCATCACCATTTTATCTGCAACAGCTGTGGTGATACGAGAGTAATCCATTATTGTCCTGTCGATACGTGGGCAAATGAATTGGATGATGTCGAAATCATAAATCATAAAGTCGAACTTTATGGATTATGCAAGTCATGTAAATAAATAAAGCAGCCTGTCATAATTTAGACAGGCTGCTTTTTGCTGTTGGAAATCATCTTTATGACCTTGCTGCTTCTTCTTTCGCTTTGCGTTCTTTTTCAAAATACTCTTCAGCGAGAATGTCGATTTCTTTTTTGAGTTCATCGACCATAGTTTCCTCAGGCACTTTACGGACTGTTTTACCATGCATGAACAAGAGACCTTCTCCGCGTGCACCGGCAATTCCGATATCTGCTTCCCTTGCTTCACCTGGTCCATTAACTGCACAGCCAAGGACTGCAACTTTCAATGGCGCTTTTATATTAGATATATACTCTTCCATTTCATTGGCGATAGAGATAAGATCGATTTCTATCCGTCCACAAGTAGGGCAGGCAATAAGTGTAGCTGCATTACTTGCAAGTCCATAGCTCTTGAGTATTTCTTTTGCTACTTTGACTTCTTCCACTGGATCAGCTGACAGTGAAACCCTCATTGTGTTCCCGATTCCCTTGGATATGATAGCTCCAAGTCCAGCTGCACTTTTCACAGTCCCGGCAAATAATGTGCCACTTTCTGTAATACCAAGATGCAGTGGATAGTCGAATGCTGCAGCAGCTTTCTCATATGCTTCTATAGCGAGATTTACATCAGAAGCTTTCATTGAAACGATTATATCGTGGAAGTCTAAGTCTTCTAATATTTTAATATGATGCAGTGCGCTTTCCACCATGCCATCTGCAGTAGGGTAGCCGTATTTCTTTATTATATGCTTCTCAAGACTGCCTGCATTGACCCCAATGCGGATTGGAATGCCTTTTGCTTTACAGGCTTCAACGACTGCTTCTACTTTCTCTCTACGGCCTATGTTGCCCGGGTTGATACGGATTTTATCAGCGCCGCCTTCAACAGCAAGCAAAGCCAGCTTATAATCAAAGTGAATATCAACAACGAGCGGAATGTTTATGCGTTTTTTAATCTCTGGTATTGCAAGAGCGTCTTCTTCTTTCGGGCATGCTACCCGAACAACCTGACATCCTGCTTCTTCCAGCCGATTGATTTCGGCAACGGTCGCTTCAACATCATGAGTTTTCGTTGTTGTCATGCTCTGAATGATTATCTGATCGGCTCCGCCGATAGTAAGCTCGCCGACTTTGACCGGTCTTGTTTTAGTACGGTGTGTAATTTGAGACATAACCAAACTCCTCATAATTAATGATTCTCTGAATCAAATGCTATTATACTAGATATTCTGCGAAAATGTAAATGTAGTGCATCAAGATTACGTTTTCATTACAGGCAGTTTTTTGAAGTAGTAATAATAAAACGGCAGTGAAAGGAAATACAGCCACCAGAGACCTGCACCAGACCAGAGATTCACAAGTATGATGGGAATGAGAATAAGTACCGTGATGAATGATGATATTTTAAACCAATTCATAAACCGTGATTTTTTTCTGGCAGCCACTGCTGCTATATGAAGGATATAATTGCCAATAGACATTAATACTACGGTGAAAAATACGATAAGTGACAGGTAGAGGATGCTGTAAATGAAAACATAGAAATACAGACTGGATGTCTGTTGATTGATGAACACTTTTAAATCTTCATCGCTGTTTACTTCGCCAATATATGAGTAATCCAACCCTGAATCCTGTACATCCTTTATATATATACCGTCTTTCAAAAATCCTAGAAAGACATCATTGTTAATTTCTTCATCATTTTCCACGGTCATTTCATCTGTGAATAAAACCTGTCTGCCACTGATGGTTATCGTTTGTGTTTCACCGATGTATTCTCCGTTTATAATTTCAAAGTCCGGTACTTCTGATTCGAAATCACCTATTCCCGATGCTGCCTCTACCGTTTGGAAAAGTGTGATGATATTTGGAAGTGAGACCAAGAGCGAAATGATGAATATATTCAGCAGGAGCTGTCTGAAGTTAACAGTTCTGAATAATGGGTACTTCTCGAAAGTGATGATGCGTTTAAAGAAAGTGAAATATTTCATAATTATCTTTTATCCTTTTATCTACTATTGTCTAAACATAATGTTCCAGCATATTTCATTATCATACAAAGGTCTGAAAAGAATGCTGACAAATCAATACATTTGTTATTTTAACATCGAATTGATATATTTAGAATGTAATCAATAATATTTGGAGGGGAATTTACTATGGCTTTTGAACTACCAGAACTACCTTATGCTTATGATGCACTGGAACCACATTTCGACAAAGAAACTATGGAAATCCACCATTCTAAGCACCATAACACTTATGTAACTAAATTGAACGATGCTGTTCAGGGCACAGATCTTGAAAGCAAGTCAATCGAAGAAATCATCAAGAATCTGGATTCAGTGCCGGAAGACAAGAAAACTGCTGTTAGAAACAACGGCGGCGGTCACTTGAACCATTCACTTTTCTGGGAGCTTCTCACTCCGGACGCAAAAGAAGTATCCGGCGAAGTTAAAGAGGCTATTGAATCCAAATTCGGATCAGTAGATGAATTCAAGGAAAAATTTGAAGCTGCAGGTGCAGCTCGCTTTGGTTCAGGCTGGGCATGGCTGGTTGTAAATAACGGTGAATTGGAAATCGTTTCTACACCTAACCAGGACAACCCTGTATCTGAAGGTAAAACTCCAATCCTTGGCGTTGACGTATGGGAACACGCTTACTACCTGAAATACCAAAACAAACGTCCAGAATATCTCAAAGCATTCTGGAATGTTGTGAACTGGGATAAAGTCAACGAACTTTACAGTAACGCAAAATAATTCATTAAATTTTTGACGGGATGCAGTCCCGTCTTTTTTTCTGCCCTAATCTATCTGTCACCTGCAGCTTTATCGTCCTGAAGTTAATATGGAGTGATTATAAAATTACTATTATTATATTCATTTGTTTTCCAAACCGCTTTATAAGGTGTTAAAATGTTAATATTATAGATAGTAATGAACAGATTTTCATTGTAATATTTCTGAAGTAGTTTTATGATAGAGTAGCTTTACAGATAGAGAAGTAAAAAGGATTGA
>CAYTIR010000072.1:0-2470 GCA_964437955.1 uncultured Staphylococcaceae bacterium | reverse complement strand
GAAAAGAGCAAAAATTAAAAGTCTTGAAGCCATTAACAAACAAATATTAAAATCAAGAATAAATATAATCATGCTGATCGTTTTCCTGCTCTGCCTTACACTCATCTTCCGATTGGGCTATCTTCAAATTGTTCAAGGAGACAGTTACCAGGAAGAAGTGGAGAATGCTCAATATGTAGAAATTAATCAAAGCGTCCCAAGAGGGGAAATCTATGATCGTAACGGCAACCTGCTGGTAGGAAATGAATCCAAGCGTGCAATTTATTTCACAAGGCACCGGAACATGAAATCAAACGAAATCATGGACCTTGCCGCCGAACTGAGCGGATACATAAATATGGACACAGAATCAATTACGCTCAGAGATAAGCAGGATTATTTGCTCAGTCAATATCCTGATGAAGTGGAATCCATTATGAGCAATGAAGTTACGCTGCTCGAAGATGGTAATATCTCACAGGATCAGTTCAATGAAGAGTTCTACAACAGAGTATCTGAAGAACAGCTGGATGAAATTCTGACGGAAACGGATCTAAATACGCTTGCGATCTATGTGAAGATGGTCAACGCAAAAGAATTGAATCCAGTCATTGTCAAGAGCGGTGATGTCACTGAGAAAGAGTTTGCCAGAGTGAATGAATCATTGGAGGAACTTGATGGTATCACTACAGGTATGGACTGGCAGAGGCATTATCCTTACGGTGACACTTTGAAAACTATTTTCGGGGAAGTTTCTTCTTCTGAAGAAGGTCTTCCTAAAGAACTGCTCAATTATTATATGGCCAGGGGATACTCTAGAAATGACAGGGTAGGTAAGACCTATCTGGAGTTCCAATATGAGAATATACTGCGCGGCGAGAAAGAACAGGTTAAATACTCTACTGATAAATCTGGTGAAATCATAAACCAGGAAGTAATAAAACCTGGTGTGGCCGGAGACGATCTGTATTTAACAATTGATATAGAACTGCAGCAGGAATTGGAAAAACTGGCTGAGCATCACCTTACATCGCTAAGAGAACTGGCAGAAGATGCAGCTGAAAGAAGTGAACAAAAAGGTGATATAGACTATACGATCATTCCTGAACATATGGATAGAGTCGTCCTCGTCGTTCAAGACCCCAACAATGGTGATATTCTTGCAATGGTGGGTAAACGATTGAACGACGAAGGAGAAATAGTCAATTATAACTATGGCGCTCTCACATCAACTTATGCTGTCGGTTCTTCAATCAAGGGGGCAACCGTAACTACTGGTTATCAGAACGATGTACTTGAAGCGGGGGAATTCATGATTGATGAACCACTCAAATTTGCAGGAACCCCGCCGAAAAGCTCATTCTTCAATAGGGACGGAAGCGTTAGAATTGACGATCAGGAAGCGCTGATGGTTTCATCAAACGTATATATGTACAGAATTGCTTTGAGAATGGCCGGTCTCAACTATAGTGAAGGTATGTCATTACCGAACGATATCGGGCAAGCGGCACAAAAATTAAGAAATGGACTGAACCAGTTCGGATTGGGTGTCTCTACCGGGATCGATTTACCTAATGAAGCAATAGGACTCAGTCCGGAATTAAAATATAATCCATCTAACTATCTCAATCTTGCAATCGGACAATATGATACCTATTCAGCACTCCAGCTCTCACAATACGTATCAACTATTGCGAATGATGGAAAAAGAGTCCGACTGCATCTTGGTAAAGAGGTAAGGGGCAGTGACTCGAATGCCGATGGACCTGTTCTGCAGTCGATGAACGGTAAGGTACTGAATAACGTAAAATATACCGATGCACAACTTGAACAGATTCAAAATGGTTTCTATGATGTGTTCAATACTCATGATGAGGCAACAGACCGATATGGTACTGGCTGGGATGCCTATCATACACTAGAGCCGAAAGCAGCCGGAAAAACAGGTACTGCGCAGGCGTTTAAAGAAGGGGATGAGGTACTTAATCAGACTTATGTGGGGTATGCCCCTTACGATAATCCTGAAATGGCTTTCTCAGTCATCTTCCCATACACACCAAATACCATTCCATTCTTCCCTTCACAATATTTAGGAAGGGATGTCATCAATAAATATTTTGAAGTTGTTCACGGAGCGGAAGAAGTACCTGCCCATGAATATGAACTGAGCGAATTTTATCCTAAACTTGTATACGGAAGTTATTAGTGAAGACCACCCATTTGTTTTATTAAAAGTCAATAAATAATGTAGAGAATTTAATATATCAGTATCTTTTATATAATGTGCAACATTATAATAAGCATTAGTTGGACAATAGAAGATTGTCAATAGACGATCTTCTATTGTCGTTTCCAGACCATAATGTGTAGCACTTTATTCTTAATGCCTTCTAAATACTTTACTATGGTACTATGATGATAAATAGTTCTTCAACTAACGGGCCATTTAACGGAATAAGTGATGAAAACTGAATTGAAAACTTAGTCTGTA
>CAYTIR010000071.1:0-10694 GCA_964437955.1 uncultured Staphylococcaceae bacterium | reverse complement strand
TCAGAAGACTACAGATGGCTGAAATGTCATGTGAAGAGCCTTAACCTTCTTGCAAATGTAATGGAAAAGGAACGTGCAGTGAAAGCAGGCGCGCATGAGACATTGATGCATCGTGATGGCACTGTTACAGAAGGTTCATCGACGAATGTTTTCATTGTTAAAAATGGTGTTTTGAAAACCCATCCGGCCAATAATCTCATCCTTAATGGCATAACGAGGCTGGAAGTGCTGAAAATTGCCAAAAAGCTGGATATTAAGGTCGAGGAATCGAGTTTTACAGTAGAAGAATTAAGAGGAGCTGACGAAGTGATCATCACAAGTACGACACAGGAAGTTACCCCGGTCGTTAAGATTGATGATACAATAATCGGTAATGGTCAAAGAGGTAAGGTCACAAAAAGCATCCAGGAAGCATTTGATGCAAACATTCACAAATTAAAACTGGTTAAATAATGTTAACCTGAAATATTACCCTTTTAATTTTTATAAGGTTCAAAGGCTTATAGTATATGGTTTTATTGACCCATGACAATGGGTTGTCAAAAAAAGACACGATAATAGTCCTTGAAATAAATTATGAAACCCTATAAAATTTATAACACGAACAGAAACTGGCGCTATCTTATTTTTTTAAGTATTTAGCGCTTTTTTCTTTGACGATGAAAAGAGGTGTAGAATTTGGAGCATTTCTATCAGCTCGGCTGGACACTCGACCCCGTTGGTGGAGCATCCGGCGAAGCCTATAAGGCGGAGCAGGATGGCAGGAAGCTGTTCCTGAAACGTAATGCCAGCCCTTTCCTTGCGGCGTTGTCAGCTGAAGGTATCGTACCTAAGCTGGTCTGGACTAAAAGAATAGAGACCGGTGAAGTAGTGACAGCACAGCATTGGAAAAATGGCCGGGAGCTGAACCGTGATGAGATGTGTTCGGAGAGAGTTGCATCACTGATGAAAAAAATCCATACATCAGGACCTCTACTGACAATGCTCAAAAAACTCGGCATGAAGCCTATGCTGCCGGACTTGTTATTAAACAAGATACAATCATCACTTTCACCAAAAGTGAATGCCCATCATACTGTTCGCGCTGCCATTCAGTATTTGGAGAACCAGATGCCAATGATTGACGAGCAATTCTGCACTGTGTGTCACGGAGATGTGAACCATAACAACTGGCTCCTGTCCGATCAGGATGAGCTTTTTCTGGTAGACTGGGAAGGTGCGATGATTGCGGATCCCGCCATTGATCTGGGTATGCTTCTTTATACTTATGTGGACACAGAGAAATGGGGGGACTGGCTGAACAGCTACGGAAAGTCCCTCGATCATGATCTGCTTAAACGCATGAAGTGGTATACACTGGTCCAGGCTATTACGATGATTCAATGGTATGAAGATCATAAGCGATTTAAAGATATGAATGACTGGATTATATTCCTCAACAGGATTATTAATAGGGATCGTTTTATTTAAATCATATAAATAATTATTTGCAGGTGGGGAATAATCGATGAGAATGCGTAATAAACCGTGGGCGATGGATCTGCTGTCGTCCAGTGAAGATATCGTTGACGTCGAGTCCAAATATGCTGGAAAAATAGATGAGTTTTTCGGTACGGAGCAGCCAATCCATATTGAAGTGGGCACCGGGATGGGAACATTCATCACGGAGCTTGCAAGGCGCAATCCGGAAGTTAACTATGTTGGCATTGAACTGGATAAAAACGTGATGATACGCGTATTGGAAAAAGTGCGTGATTTGAAGCTTGAGAATGTCAGGCTCCTGCTCCTTGATGCAGGTAAGATTAATGAGTATTTTAATGAAGATGAAGTGGACAGGGTCTATTTGAACTTTTCCGATCCTTGGCCTAAAAGCCGTCATGAAAAAAGAAGGCTGACTTTCCGTTCATTTCTGGAGAATTACAAATCGATATTGAAACAGGGTGGGGAACTTCATTTCAAAACAGATAACAGGGGGTTGTTTGAATACAGTCTGATCAGCCTGAATCAGTTTGGAATGGACTTTCACGAAGTGATTTTGAATCTCCATGAAGATGAGCCCGAGGACAATATCAGAACTGAGTATGAAGATAAATTTTCAGCAAAAGGAAATTTAATATATAAAATAAAAGCATCTTTTTAAAGGTGCTTTTTTTAATGCCGTGTATTATTCAATAAGGAATGATAAAATAATTAGGAAATGATAATCACAGTCAGAAAGTTTGGAGGAGATTTTTTGGATAAGTTCAATTTTGATAAAGTCGCTTCAAGAGAAGGCACATACAGTGTTCAGTATGAGGGGACTGATGCCTTGTTCGGAAGAAAGGGGCTTGAGCCCTTTTGGATTGCAGATATGGACATCGAAATTGCGGAACCAATAGCTGAAGCCATGAAAAATAGGATTGATAACCGTATTTTCGGCTATACTATCTGGCAGAATCCAAAGTTCTACGGTGCGGTCAAGCATTGGTGGAGTTCCCGTTTTGGTATTGAACTCGTGGACGAAGAAATTTCCTATGCACCATCAGTGTTATTTACAGTCGGAGAAGTCGTCAGACAGCATTCCAACGAAGGAGAAGGAGTCATATTAACAACTCCGAGCTATAATGCTTTCATTGGTCAAATGAAAGGGAATAATCGTGAAATTGTAGAGTGTCCTTTTATAGAAGATGAAACCGGTTATCAGTTTGATTTTGAAAATTTTGAAGCATTGTGTAAGAGAGAGGATGTCAAAGTCTACATCCACTGTAATCCTCATAACCCGACAGGAAAAGTTTGGACAGAGGGCGAGCTTAGACAAATCCGTGAAATATGTATCGAAAATAATGTGTTTTTACTCAGTGATGAAATCCACATGGATTTTGTCCGGCCTAAAAACAGTTTTGTTTCCATGGTCGAACTGATGGAAGAGGGCGATCCAATTCTAGTCACAACATGCCTTGGTAAAACGTTTAATCTGGCGAGTATTCCGCATTCCTATTTTATTACAAGGGATAAAAGATTCCGTAAAACATTGAATCAGGCAATCGGCTCCATATATGGAATGGGGGCAGCGAATTCACTTGCACTCTCTGCAATAGAGGCGGCATACAATGAATGCGGCGAATGGGTGGATGAATTGAATGGGCACCTGGAAAGTAATTTCCAGCTGGTCGAGGATTATATCAATGAACATATGTCTCAGTGGCTGTCTTTTAAAAAACCGAATGCTACGTATCTCGCCTGGATCAGTTTTGAGAAATCAGGCCTTGATGATGATACGGTTCATAAAGCTTTAGTTGAGGTTGGTGGGATAGCTGTATCTCCGGGGAAATTGTATGATGTCAAGAAGAATCAACATTTCAGGTTTAATGTAGCCTCAAGCAGCGAGCGTATAATTCTGGGGCTCAAACGCATCCGTGAAACATTTGAAGAAATCACAAAGACTACAGTGAAGTAATCTCTATGATTTCTCCTGTGAAAGCATCAGCAATGAACTGGTAACGTTCTGTATCTCCATCTTTTTTAGCATGCAGCAAGCCCGTATAAACTTCACAATTCATGCCGAGCAGTTTTCTGGTGCTCGTCTGATAGTCTATAGAGATGAATGACACGTTATCAAACTGGATGTGAAGCTGTCGGATGATTTCCTGCGGATGAATCGGCTGATGCTTTTTAAACCATAGGAACATCGGTATGGCAACAACAAATAACATGGCTGTAATTTTAATATATTTTGACATAAAAGAACCCTCCCATCAGAGTCAGTTTAACATAGAGGGTGATAAAAAAAGAATTTTAAAGGGGAATGAAAATGAATCTGAGTGATAAAACTTTGAAAAGAATGAAAACATTGACCGAGCTGCATGGAGCACCTGGGTTCGAAGATAAAGTCCAGGCGTATATGCGTACGGAACTTGAACAATATGCTGATGAAATCATCACTGATGGTCTTGGCGGCATCTTTGCCGTAAAAAAATCCGGTAAAAAAGATGCTCCCAAAGTAATGGTTGCCGCCCATATGGATGAAGTAGGCTTCATGATCACCCAGCTGACAAAGAATGGCATGATCAAGTTTGCTCCTTTGGGCGGATGGTCTACTGATGTCATGCTGAGCCATAAATTCAAAGTAAGAACTTCTGAAGATAAGGAAATCACAGGAATTATCGGCAATGTGCCTGTCCATTTCAAAAAAGGGAACTCCAAGAGCAAGACTGAAATCAAGGATATGCTGCTGGATGTCGGTGCAGATTCAAAAGAAGAGCTTGAAAACTTGGGGATCCGACCAGGAGATTCAATCGTTCCCGATGTGGATTTCGAGGTGATGGATGGAAAAGATAAGCTGCTTGCCAAAGCATGGGACAATCGTTATGGCTGTCTGATTGCGATTGAAGCGCTTGAAACACTGAAAGATATTGAATTGGACTGTGATCTCTACATAGGAGCGAATGTCCAGGAAGAAGTCGGATTGAGAGGTGCTAAGGTCAGTGCCAATCTTGTAGAGCCCGATGTTGCTTTTGTAGTAGACTGCTCGCCTGCAAATGACATGCTTGGAAAAGCTGAGGATATTGGTAAAATAGGTGAGGGAACACTGATCCGTATAATGGATAAGACCATGATACTGTCCAAACCAATGCGGGACTATCTGCTTGAAACTGCTTCTGCACATGATATAAAGCATCAATACTACCAGTCTCCGGGCGGAACTGATGCGGGCAGCATCCATGTTTCCGGAGAGGGTGTCATAACTGCAGTTGTGGGTATATGCGCACGTTACATCCATACGAGTCATTCAATCATAAATTATAATGACTATGTCCATGCGAAAAAAATGCTGACAGAATTGATAAAAGGGATAAATTCTAAAAAAGTAGAAGAATTAAGAGGGTAAATCGAACAATGAGACGTTTATTGAGAAGATGGTTTATCGATGGCATGAGTTTTATGGCACTTGGGCTTTTTTCTTCATTGATTATCGGACTGATTATAGATACAGCCGGTACTTATATCCCTTATTTGAGCGGGCTGAAAGAGATTGGGGCCGTGGCCATGAGTCTGACCGGTGCAGCAATCGGGGCGGCAATCGCCTATGGGTTGAAAGCGACTCCTCTTGTCATATTCTCCACTTTAGTTGTCAGTTATGCCGCCTATGATATGGGCGGAGTTGCCGGCAGTTATATTACGAGTATCGCAGTAATAGAAATTGCAAAGATCTATGCCGGCAGAACTAAAATCGATATTATCGTCACACCGTTCCTTACAATTGTATTTGGCTATATGGTTGCCAAATTTGTCGGTCCGGCCATCGGTGATTTTATGATAGGAATTGGTGAGTTCATTGGATTTGCTACAGAGCAAAGACCATTTATAATGGGAATACTGGTAGCAGTTGTGTTTGGTGTAACACTCACAGCACCACTTTCCAGTGCCGCGCTTGCTATAATGTTGGATATAAGTGGCCTGGCAGCCGGTGCAGCGGTGATTGGCTGTTGTTGTCACATGGTCGGCCTGGCGGTTACCGGTTACAGGGACAACGGAGTTTCCGGTCTCATATCCATTGGCGCAGGAACTTCCATGCTTCAAATACCAAATGTTTTGCTGAATCCGTTCATTCTTCTGCCGCCTGTATTATCAAGTGCAGTTATTGCACCGGTAATGACCGTGTTTTTCCCGATGGAGAACAATGCTGCAGGCGCAGGAATGGGAACGAGCGGTTTCGTAGGACAGATTATGGCAGTAGAGACAATGGGGCCGGCAATGGGTGTCTGGATTCTGATATTGGTTTTCCATATCGTTTTACCGGCTGTCATTACTCTGGTATTCTATATTCTGCTGAGAAGAATGGGTCTTATTAAAGACGGTGATCAGACACTAAGACTGTCTGCCAAAGATTAGAATGGGAGGCAATTTGATGAATATTTTCCAGCTGAAGGATAAAGTGATTGAAAAACTGGGTGAAAAACGCGGTGATTTCAATACATCATTCGATCGGGAAAAAGAAATGCTCAGAGTTGAGCGCGAAGATAATAAAAAAGGTATAAATGTTTCATTGTCTAAGGCAATGGATAAATTTAAGAAAGACAGCAATTTTGTAAATGAAATTGTATACTATATAGATGAAACACTTGAACGCATGAAAGAAGAGGAAATCAATTCCGAGCAGGCAGTGATCTATCCTGTAATACGTTCGACAAGCTTTCCGGATAAAACAAAAAGCGGTGTTGCATTTATCAAGGACGCTCATACAAGTGAAACAGATATCTACTACGCAATAGACTTTAAAAAAAGTTATCGTCTAATTGATGAGGGACTTGCATCATCTTTAGATATGAACCAGGAAGATATCCGTACACTTGCGGACAATAACTTAAAGAATTTGAAAATTGAAGTCAAAAAAGATTCGATACAGGAAAATAATTTTTATTTTGTGAATCATAATGACGGCTACGATGCCTCTCGAATTCTCAATGAAGCCTTTTTGCTCGAAATGCATGAAAAATGTGAAGGTGAGATGATGGTTGGCCTCCCGCATCAGGATGTGCTCATCATTGCAGACGTTAAAAATAATGTGGGTTACGATATAATGGCACAGATGATGATGCAGTATTTTGCAGAAGGTCTGACGCCGGTAACATCCCTGTCCTTTTCCTATCGGGAGAAAAGATTGGAACCTGTATTTATCCTGGGCAAACAGAGAGACTATAATAAAAGAGGTAATGAAGATGAAACTGACTTATAACAATGAACATGTTGGTGATGTACTGTTTGTAACTCTGAGAAAAGTGGATTCACCATCCTATGAATATCATGATGGTCTGACGATCATCAAAGATGGCAATGAAATTATCGGATTGAATATATTTAAAGCTTCTAAGAAATTGAATCTGCATGAAGGCGTCAACATAGAACCTACCGAAGATATTGTCCATGCGATTAATAAAATACTTGGGGAACATGGAGAAGAGCATATCGATTTTGATATTTCTCCAAAGTTCGTAGTAGGTAAGGTATTGGAAAAAACGAAGCATCCTGATGCTGATAAATTGAATGTAACTAAAGTGGATGTTGGTGATGAAGTTCTTCAGATTGTGTGTGGAGCACCAAATGTCGAGGCTGATCAGCTTGTCGTAGTTGCAAAAGTAGGTGCTGTAATGCCTGATGGTTTATATATCAAACCTTCCAAGCTCAGAGGTGTGGACTCAACAGGCATGATTTGTTCAAAAAAAGAATTGAATCTTGAAGATGACGGTGTCAAGGGAATCTATGTGTTGGACGATAGTTATGAAGTGGCCCAGCCGTTTGAAGTTAAGTAAAGGTGGTTCATATGGATAGATCAAGAAGGAGAAGGCAATTCAATCGGGAATTGGATGATGAAAGAATAGAAAGAGAACGTTTCCGTTTCCCACTGGATTTAGATGATGAGAAGAATGAGGCTGACAAATCCTATCGGGATAAAACCATAGTGGATGGAGACGACTCCTCTTCTTTCATAAGAAGGGAGCAGAGGAAAACACTCTTTGAGGAAACGAAAAAATCAGAGAGGAAAGAATCGAGCTTTAGAATCAGTAAAGCCCGGGAAATTCCTTCCGCAGTCCATGGCAGCAAAAAGCATATTGAATCTGACGGTGATGAAGGTAGCGAAACTTCACGCAGACAGAAGCCTCTTCCAGGCGCAGCTCCTGTACCTTCTGCAATTCACGGTACGAATAAAAAGCATCTGTCTGAAGAGGAGCTTTCCTATATTGAAGCTGATAAGAATGAAGTTCAGATTTCAAAACAGGGATATACTTCTCCAATCGTAGAGAATTTAAAGAAGGAGAGAGTTCTCAGAGCGAAAAAAGAACAAAAGCGTCTTGAAGAGCGCAGACGTCGGGAAGCGCGTGAAAGGGCCCGCTATGATGACCCATATAATCTAAAGGGGAAGCAGCCTGAGTGTGGATCCGAGCAGGAAGTTGAATTAATTGAAACTGGAGAAACATCAGATGTGCCGGAAATTCCAAAAGAAACAGGAATTTCTAAACCATCTTCTCCTTATAATGTCATCATGACGCCATATGATAAGAAAAAGCAGTTCAAAAACAGTAAAAATGAGGTCAAGCGTCAAGGACCAAAATATACAATGCCATCGATACATATGCTGGGCAGTGATCAATCCGCTGATTATGGCGAAGCAGATACATCCCTTGCCGGGCAGATCATCGAAGCATTTGATGCAGTGGGCATTCCAGCTGAAGTGTATGATTACAAAACAAATGGAATCATTGGCCGTTATGGGATATCATTGGATCGTACGTTCAGACTGAGTAATATTGCAAGGTTGAGAGAACATTTGGCACCAAATCTGCCTTTTGAAAGCTTTAGAATTATTGCTCCGATCATAGGTACGAGTAATATAGGTATAGAATTCCCATTGGAAGAGCCCATTCATATACCGTTCAGCAAAGTTTTTTCTTCAAGCAGTTTGAAACTGAGGAAAAATGACTTTAAATTTGTTGTAGGAAAAACCGTTGATGACAAAATTTTCAGCTATGAACTTCAAAAAGCAGGACACATGTTGATATACGGCAAAAATGAGATTGATTCTTCAAACATCATAGATAATGTTCTTATTTCTCTTATGATGAATCATAATCCAAATGAATTAAGGGTCTTGATCGCTTCTGACAAAACACATTATGAGGATTATAAAGATCTCCCGCATCTTTTCCAGCCTCAAAAATCCATTATGGATCCTGATGTATTAAGCGGATTATTCAAGGAATTGAATGACAGGCACAATCAATTCAGAAGAGCACATGTCAGAAATCTTACCAGCTATAATCAAAGAGTGAATTATGAATCACGCAAAAGTGTCATTACAGTTGTAATTGACGATTTGTCCCAGCTGTTTGAAAATAACAATCCGGATGCTGTAAGAACGATTGTACAGATATTGAAAAAAGGGAAGCCGTTAGGGATTCACCTGATTATGAAACATACTCGTCCGGATGTGAATATCCGTTTTGAATGGCTGCAGATGATGCAGACCCGGATTTCATTCAAGGATGAAAAATCCAATATCATTGAAGGCAGCGAAACGCTTATGGATGGCAATGATATGCTGGTTCAAATTCCAACATCCAACAAAGCGCTCCGTGTTAACGGTGCCGTATTGCCTGGTGATTCAAAGCAAAGAGTCTTCTCCCATTTGAAGAATATTGGAGGATGAACTCATTTTAAGAAAGATTGGTGAACTCGTGGAAAAATATCATTTTATAGGGATAAAAGGTGCAGGAATGAGTGCGCTTGCTCAAGTTCTTCATGACCTTGGACATGAAGTTCAGGGTTCTGATATTGAGAGTGAGGTTTTTACTGAACACCAGCTGAGAGACAAAGGGATAAAAATATTGCCCTTTGATGAAAGTAATGTAGTTGAAGGTTTCACTTATATTGCAGGCAACGCTTTTAAAGATGATCATATGGAAATAAAAAAAGCGTCAGCGTCAGGATTTCCGGTAATCCGGTATCATACTTTCCTGGCTGATTTTATGAGCCAGTATACATCAATCGCAGTGACTGGGTCACATGGGAAAACCTCTACAACAGGTTTACTGAGCCATGTCATGAACGGGGATGTGGAAACAACGTTCCTGATTGGAGATGGTACTGGATTCGGACTTGACAACAGTGATTATTTTGCTTTCGAATCCTGTGAATACAAACGACATTTTCTGAGCTATCATCCCGACTATGCAATTATTACGAATATTGATTTTGATCACCCTGATTATTTTGAAAGCATCGATGATGTGGTGGATGCATTTTCTGATATGGCAAAGCAGGCAAGCAAAGGTATCATTGCCTACGGCGGTGACAATCATGTAAGAGGCATTGAATTAGAGGTGCCAATATGGTTTTACGGCATTGATGGAAACAATGATGTCAGAGCTGAAAATATCGAAACTAGTTCGCAGGGAACCCATTTCGATGTTTTCATCGAGGGTGAAAAGCTGGACAGATTTACAATCCCCATGTTCGGGAATCATCACATATTAAATTCACTTGCTGTGATTACGATATGTTATCTGGAAAATCTTGATATGGCTAATATCAAAGATGCTTTCCTGACATTCGGTGGTGTAAAGCGCCGATTCAGTGAGACTTACTTGAATGGGATGGTTATCGTTGATGATTACGCCCATCATCCGAAAGAAATCAGTGCAACTCTGGAGACGGCGAGAAAAAAATATGTTGGCAGAGAAATAGTCACAGTGTTTCAGCCTCATACTTTTTCACGTACTGAAACTTTCCTCGGAGATTTTGCTGAGGCACTTTCTGAGTCGGATAAATCGTATATCGTTGATATTTTCGGATCGGCAAGAGAACGTTCAGGTAAGCTGTCGAGCAGAGATCTAGTAGATCTGATACCAAATGCGGAACTCTTGAATGAGGGAGAGCTCGAGCGCCTGAATACTCATAAAGAGGCTGTGATTATTTTCATGGGTGCTGGTGACATTCAGAAGTATGAGAAGCGCTTTACTGAACTCCTTTCATAATTTGCATATAATCAATGTTTACAAAAGGATGTTTCGGGTTATTTTATAGAGTGAATAACAAATAAAGAAAGAAGATGGAGGCGTTACAATGGATTGGCAAATAGTTTTATATATTGCCGCCGGTATTGCTGCAGTAGCATTCTTAATTTTGTGTATTGCTTTGGCAGTAGTACTGTTTTCGGT
>CAYTIR010000070.1:0-10714 GCA_964437955.1 uncultured Staphylococcaceae bacterium | reverse complement strand
ACCGGCAGGAAGATGAATGGTGCCACTGCAATGAAGTTGATCATGCTCGCAATACCTTCAATGCCCGGGAAGCGGGTGATTACCGAATCATTTTCCCAGAAAAGCCCCTGCAAAGTAAGCAGGTTGTTCAAGCCGAGCAACAGACCCGCTGTTACGATTGCCGGCAGGATTGGAATGAAGATATCCCCCAGCATCTTGATGAATCTCTGAAGCGGATTCATCTTTTCCGCTGCCGCCGATTTGACTTCGGCTTTCGAGCCGCCGCCCTTACCTGTCTCTTCCTCAAAAATCTTGAATGCTTCATCGACCGTCCCCTGACCAATTACAATCTGGTACTGGTTGTTCGCTGCGAATGACCCTTTAACAAGATTAATGGAATCCAGTTTCTCTTTATCCACCTTGGATTCATCATCCAGTGCAAGACGCAGCCGCGTCACACAATGTGTTGCTGCATTGACGTTCTCTTCACCACCGATGGCATCGATGATTTTTTTGACCTCGTCGCGGTTTACCGCCATTCTTTCCACACTCCTTTTATTTGGGATTACATCGCCTTAACTATAGCATGTCTATACAGTAGTGTAAAGGCTTCCAAACTTGGTGAAAAGTAACACATGCTTCAATTAACCCGGGTTAAAATTTTTATTCAAAATAAAAATACCGCTCTTTTCCGAGCGGTATCAGATCATTATTCTATCTTTTTAAAGCTTTTACTAAGAATAAAATCAACACGGCAGCAAGAAGCACGACACCGACAAGGATAATAGGCATATTGTTTGAAGAGTCCACGTCCTTATCCGCCTTTATTTGATCATCCGTTTCGATTTGTTCCTCTCCTGGCTGTTCTTCCATTACAAATGTAATCCCGCGCTTGCCGCGGTCTTCAAGTGTGAGAGCGTGTGTTTCTTTCTCAGCAGTATAACCTTCAGGCATTTCCACATGAAGTTCATATTCACCGGCAGGCACTTTGTTAAATGAGAATTCCCCATTCACATCCGATTTCGTTTCATCGTCCTTATCCCCGGATAATGTGACAGTGACACCTTCAACGCCCCCGCTATCTGAAACGACTTCACCGGCGATAGAAAATTCATCCACCGCGGCCTGATTGATTGTGACATCGGCTGGTTCATCCACCGGTTCCGCAGTCTCTTCTTCAATCATTTCTTCCACCGGTTCCGCGGTCACTTCCTCAGTCATTTCTTCCGCGGGTGCTTCAGTGACCTCTTCGGTCACTTCCACGTTCGGCTCTTCTGTCCACTCCTCCTCTGTTTCCTCAGCCGTCTCTTCTTCATAATTGAATTCCTCCGTCGGTTCCTCGTAACTCTGATAAGGTGCCTCGGTCGTCTCTTCATACTGAGGCTGGTCATTCTGAGGCGGTACATATTCATCCGGAGATTCTTCAATCACCTCTTCTTCGGTTGTCTCATTATAATCTTCGACAGAGGCTTCGGTTGATTCTTCATATCCTTCCTGTTCTGCGGATTCCTCAAATACCGGTTGCTCTGAAGACTCCTCTGCAGAAGGGGTCTCGGCAGTGTCGGCCAGTACACCGGAAAACGGAATCATTATTAAAAGCAGTGCAGCCACTGCCGACCGTTTGATGATGTTTATCATGACAGCCTCCTAAATTATTTCTAATATCCTATAATATACCAGATTTTTGAAATTTGACCTATACTTGCTTATATTTCACAAGCAATATTCACCCGTATCCTTTTACACAGCCATTTATATTATTTATATTTATATAATACACAAGTTGACACAGAGGAGGACATTCATGTTTATACCCGGACATTTTGAAGTCACTGATATGGATGAGGTCAGGGATTTTATTCAAAAAAATTCATTTGGAATGATTATCACCGCTGATCAGGGCAGACCAATCGCCACACACCTCCCGCTTGAACTAAAGGAGGAGGATGGCGATTACTGCATAAGCGGCCATTTCGCAAAAGCCAATCCTCAGTGGAAAACGCTCAGCGGACAAAAAGAAGTACTGGTCATCTACCAAGGACCTCATGCCTATATCTCTTCCACATGGTACGAAGACGAAAATGTATCAACATGGAATTACCAGGCCGTCCATGTATACGGCACTGCCGAAATTCTGGATGAAACAGAACTGAAAGCAGACCTCAAACATCTCATGCAGAAATATGAAACTGATAAGGAAAACGGTGCAGTGTGGGAAAATACATCAGACGAAACGAAGAAACAGATCAACGGCATTGTCGGCTTCAAAGTGAAAGTCAATGAAGTCCAGGCAGCCTATAAACTGAGCCAGAACAGAAATGAGAAAGACTACGATACTATAATCGAAAAACTGTACGAAGCGAAGGATTCCAATGCCCATCAGGTAGCAGAAGCGATGAAACGGTTGAAATAAATATTCCCCGGGAAATGCGCGGGGTATAATAAAATCCCATGCCCCGGATGTTCATACCATCTGAGACATGGGATTTTATATTGAAAAAGTCATCTATTTTAACGCCGGCAGTATTCTGCTGCCGATTTTTGTAAAGATGAAAGTGCCTGCGAACGTCGTGATCAGTGTTGAAATCGTAATGGTGACAAAGCTGAACCAGAACGGGATACCTGCCACTGTCCATAGCATAAGTCCAACGAATATACCGCAGAGCAAGCTGTACTGTACGGCATTTATCCAGACGTTTTTGATGAAATAGCTGATTGTATAGGATATTACGGCAATGCCGACTCCCACAAGTACATCCATGAAACCAAGACCTGAAAACAGGTTTGCGATGCCGACACCTAAAATGATTCCGGGGATGTATTTACGGTTGAAAAACGGAATGACAGCGAGCATCTCACTGATTCGTATCTGAATCGCCATCGTGCCGATGGGATTGATTACGGTCAGGGCGATATAGATTGCCGCAAGCAGTGCGTTATAAACCAATGTTCTGTTTTTGATAAATATCTATCTCCTTAGTTTTTTATACAGGGAGTTTGCGAACCTGTCATAAAAAGCATTCAATTTTTAAACCTTATAAATTTTACACCATGAATGGTCATTTTACAATATGGAATAGTGAAATATACGGTGAAGAAATGAATGATACAATTGCCCGCTTCTCATAATTCCGTTACATCCCGCCTCCTGGTTCCCACACTCCTCTGGTGTTCATACAATTCTTTGAATAGATCAAAAAAATCCCAATGTCCTCCGCTCCTTTGTCTAAAAATAACATTGCTGAATAAAAATTCATAGATTGCTCTTATGCGGGTAAACAGTAATTGAAGGGGGTGTGGGATTAATGAGGCTGGATGCAATCGAAGTGCTGTACATGCATTTTGTCAACGGCAGGACCCATGATGAAGCATTGATGTATGATTTCTGGAAGATTCAATATGGAGCGAAAGCTGAAGATTTGGCAGCAAGTCTTCTGAGGAAAAATATTATTCATAAAAATGACGACCTCTCGGTCACTTTGAAAAAACTGAAAGTACCTGAGCTTAAAAACCTGTTGAAACAAAGCGGTATAAAAGTTTCCGGCAACAAGCCGGACCTGATTGGAAGAATAATAGATAACAGACATGTCATCGATCTACGGAATGAAAATCTTAAAAGCGTTTATACAGTCAATGATGACTGCACAGCTTTCCTTGAGCAGACCGAGTTCATAAACTACTTCCATTTCAACGGACACATCAGTGTACATGAAGCCTACGACTACTATATCGCCCACCCTGAAAAAACTACTGAAGAGATTGTCAAAGGGGTGCTGCAGAAAAAGCTTGATGACACCCTCCATAATAAAAATAAATACGATGCCATCAAATCATTTCAGCTCCTCTCCCACTTTCATCAGGAAGAGATGAAGGATTCCGCATCAGCCCTATACTACCTCAATAATTTCACGATGCTGCTCATCCTCCAGTCGATCATAAATTATCCATCATATAAGATCATGCTGTCAGGAAGTTACTTCAACATCGATAACTTCACAGCAGATAAATACCGGCACCTGCTCAAGAGCGCACAGATGACGCCTTATACGTTATACCATTCGCTTTTGAATGACTCTGGAGGGTTGCCCTATTCATATGAAAGCCGGAAAAAAGCGGCAAGATTCATCACAGATCATGCGATGGAGGATGAGGATGCCGAAATCAAACTCAGAAGCCTGTTGGATGATGACGGATGAAGGAAAAACGTATTATGTCCAATTTACATCATGTCGTTAATGAAATGAAAAATGGAATTTAAAACAATAAAACAATGCAGTTCTCAAAGTCTGTTTGAGAACTGCATTTCATCAAGATATCGAAATTTCATCATACGCCCTGCTTTTCGGCAAGCCGTTTTTTTTCGAGTTCAAGCACCTGCTGCTGAAGTGAAGCTTCCGAAACTTCACGCCTGTCCTGCACAATGTCCGCCACTTCAGAATCCCTTGCATAAAGATTGAACAGCTGTGACTTTTCATCAAGCAGCTCCATCATGCTCACATCTATACTTTCTTCAGTCAACAGCCTGTAGACCACTACATTACGAGACTGGCCCATACGATAGGCCCGGCTGATCGCCTGCTCTTCAGTCGACGGCTTCCATTGGGGTTCACATAAGATGATGATATTGGCAGCCTGAATATTCAAACCTACACCACCAGCGATAATCTGCGATACCATCACAGCACCTGGTTCCGCAGCTGTAAAATCATCTATGATCTGCTGTCTGTCAGCATTGGGAATGTCACCTGTAATCGCCGGAAAGGCCGGACCCGTCAGATGCTTTTGCACAACATCGATTACATCTCTGAAAAATGAGAACACCAGCACCTTATGACCATTCTCTTTTGCTTCTTCGCAAATGTCCACAAGTGCCTCAAGCTTGGGTGAATCAGCTGGATTGCCGCCCGCCCATGCCGCACGTCTCATCTGCATCACATTCCCGGAGGAAACAGCATCATCATATATACGTTGCTCGGTTTCACTGAAATCAGACCATTGCTCGATGACTTCAAGTTCTGGCAGTTCCCCCAGGACATCTTCGCGGTTACGGCGCAAGTACACAGGTGCAATCTCCCGTTTGAATTTTGCAGGCTCGAGCAGATGCAGTTCATTGGATAATTTCTCAGCAACATTCGGCTGCAGCACACTTAAGAGCTGCTTCATCTCACCCAGCCGGTTTTCAAGTGGTGTCCCGCTCATATATACAGCATATTCAGCCTGCCGCGATAATTCATACACACTTTGTGACCGTTTTGCCGCAGGATTTTTGACAAAATGCGCCTCATCTACAATCAGCATGTCCAGACTTTCAATTCTTTCTTTGTCCATCCGGCGTGTATGTCCAAATGTCGTAATGAGTATTCCTGAGTTCTCCCTCCATGCTTCAAACGCTTCGTCTCTGTCTTTTCCGTGGAAAATATAAGTATTGATATCCGAAAATTTGTTCACTTCCCGTTTCCAGTTGGCGACAACACTGAGCGGACAGACGACAATCGAGCAGGACTTGCCGCCCTGCCTTAAATGGTTGATGGCCGCAAGCGCCTGTATTGTCTTTCCGAGCCCCATTTCGTCCCCGAGCAGAATCCTTTTATTGTGAAGGATATATTTAGCTCCGAACTCCTGATAATGACGCAAAGTGAGTTCCTTCAGACCTGCAGTGTCCAGTGGAAATGCATTCACCGCCTCCACAATTTCTGACGGGATGTCGTCAGCCATCTTCTTGTGGGTATAGCCGGTTACATTCTCGATCTCAGTGTAGTATTTAATATTGTTTGCTATGAAATCTTCCCTGAGAAATTCATCACTGACATCAAAATGGACGATCTTATCAAAATTTTTCCTTATGTTATCCAGCCTCGAAAAAAGATCGGTGTCGTTCACCGCATCGATTTCCCGGGAAATCCTGTCTTTATCCTCCTTCGGCTGAAAAAGGCTCATAAAAAAATTCTTCTGTGTCTTTATCACATCAAACGGGCCGTCGAACCGGTTCTCCAGCTGCTCGATTTCATCCAATAATTGCTCACTGCTAATCAGTATCTGCTGCTTTGAGTAGATGCTCCTCAGTACATCATAATCCAGCGTCGACAGATTATCCGGGTCCATTCTTCCCTGCACCCGCGCGTGAACAGATTGAGTAATGCGTGTAACTGCATCCTGCAGCGGATAGGCCGATTTATGACCCACCCCATGAATTTCCATAAATTGTTCCGGTGTAAAGTTTGCCACATCATATATGGATGTATGGCCCGCATCGATCAGATTATTGATCGGCATACCTTTCTCAACCGTTGAAATCGTATCAATATGCATCTCTTTCAACTTGTCCCAGGCAATACCTGTTTTGACATGCTGCCATAACATGGAGATTTTCGGGTTAAAATGATCCTCGTCATACTCCTTGAGTTTCGCCTTCTTCGATACAAGTTCATTTTCAATTTTTATGACATCTTTTTTATTTTTGATCATAGCACCCTCGCGAAGTTTGGCTTGCGTATCATACCGATTAAACGGATAAAAATACGATTATGAAACTTACTCCATTTCAATCACATTCAGTTCATATATAAACTCTTCCTCAAAACTGATATTGATGTAATTCGCGCCGGCAACTTTAGGAATATAGGCCGGTGCTTCTTCGACCTCTACCGTCTTTATAAAGTCACTGCCGCTGTAATAACTGATATATGCCGGTACTGAAATCGCATAATCTGTCGATGTGTTGTATTTCAGAGCCTCGGTGACAGCGTAGTCTTCCTCTTCTACAAAGTTACCTTCCTCATCGATTCTTTCCCCCATCATCAGGTTTTCCTCTGATAGGAATTCCTGACCAAACATTATCTGTCCCTTCAGATTTTCCTCAACCAGCTTTCCACGTCCGACGAGTGAGTCCGGTGTGGTATTTACCACCTCGCCTTTCACTGCAGCTTCCAATGCGGCATTATAAAACTCCAGTTCGTCCTTTCTATCCTTTTCAACACTGATGATTACCCGGTCCGCCCCAGGCACTGTTTCTATTATCATTGAGCCTTCATGACCATAACTATTGGTTTTAATGAACTCTTCACCATAATAATATGAAACGTATGATGCAGCTGTAACTGTATAATCCTTCTCTGGATCATAGGTGATGAAATCCGTCCGTGTCATGTGACTACGTCCATCATCCTCACCTCTGTAATTTATCCAGTATCCATTCTTGAAAGACACATCTGCCAGCAGATTTACCGGTGGCTCCTCTGCACTTTCCGTTTCACTGCCCTCATCTTCAGTGTCACTGTTTTCTGATTCATCGCCATCGGATTCAGCCTGTGTGTCTGTCTCCTCATCTGGTGATGACTGCTCTGCATCACTCTCTTCTGTTGCCGCTTCCTCACCATTGTCATCTGCCTGTGAGTTTTCCGCGGCATTTTCTTCAGACGCTGCTTCCTGTGTCGCAGTTTCATCCTCTGAGGCATTCTGCTGGTTACATCCGATGAGGATGATGCTGCCCAATATTATAAATAATAAGACTCTCATGCTTTTACCCCCCTGCCCCTCGATATGCTTTAATTCAATCATACAATATTATACATAAAATCTGAATATTTAAATTTAAATTGCTGTGTGCAGCGATTTGCTACCATGCTTGATTACCAAAGAAAAAGCACCTGACAGGGTGCTTTGAACTGCATGAATTGGAGTCATATCTTCTAAAAAGCCTCTTCCCTCCATATTCGACTGACTAATCAACAGCATGGATTTCAGAAAAATACTTCTTTCCACAGATATTTATTCTATTCATCAGTATTATACTCCGTGCTGCGCAAATAAAAATCCGGATACCGGACAGTCCTCATCCACTGTCCAGCATTCGGATCATAGTTCACTCCAGGAGCGCACTGCCTTTATCCAATCATCCATTGAACAAGAAGGCATTCAATTTTAACGGTTCGATATATTCCCCGTCTTTGTACACACGCATATTGCCGCCTGAAATCTCATCAATCAGCAGGACTTCCCCTGTCTGTTCATCACGGCCAAATTCCAGTTTGATGTCATACAGATCCAGATTTTTTTGTGCCAGTTCATCTCTGATAAGTGTGCTGATCTTCACTGTCAGGTCAGCAATCTCTTTATACTCGCCCGGCTTCAGTATTTCCAGAGCCTCAAGCGCCGCTTCATTGATGAGCGGATCCTGCCGTTCGTCATCCTTCAGAGTCATTTCAACATAACCAGGTAATGCCGCACCTTCTTCGATATAATCACCGTAACGGCGGATGAAGCTGCCTACAGCCTTGAAACGGCAGATAACTTCCAGCCCTTCACCAAAAACAGAAACTTTTTTAACCCGCATTTCACGTGCTTCAACATCCGAATCCACATAATGGGTCGGAACGCCCGCTGCATTCAATTTCTCAAAAAAGAAGCCCGTCATTTGCAGACCTGCTTTCCCCGAGCCTTCAACCTGCAACCCTACCTGGTTTTCACCCGGGTCGAACACACCATCCTTACCCGTCATGTCATCTTTGAAATACAACACTATCTGTCCGTTTCCATCCTGATATACATCTTTCGTCTTGCCTTTATAAATCAATTCCATATGTGTCCACCCCATTCAGTCAGTTATTTTTATTTTAACAGAGAACAATCATATTTTCTTTAATATATCAGTTCTTTGGAGCAGATGATGATAATTAAAAACAGCAGCAGATAAAAAACGAAACCTGCCTGCTGCTTAATTATACGATTCATCTGTTCGTGGGACCGTCTCTAAACTTTCTGGTAAGTGAGACCGAGGGCTCCGGAGTTAAAAGTCTGATTCTCGATCAGTTTAAGATTGCTTTTCTCCCTGACACCTTGAAATAACGGCAGGCCGCCGCCGACCAGGATCGGTGAAACCGTAATTTTATACTCATCAATCAAATCAAGCGACATCAGGTAATGTGCAAACCTCGGGCTGCCGATGATGACCATATCTTTGCCCGACTGCTGTTTGAGATGATTGATTTCTTCAGCAACATTTTTCTTCACCAGTCGCGTGTTATTCCATCCGACATCATCGAGTGTTGTTGAAAACACTATCTTAGTGATTTTTTCAATCCACTCTGCATGATTTAATTCATATTGGGAAGCTGATGGATTGGAAAGGACAGAGGGCCAGTAATCATGCATCATCTGATAGGTCCCACGTCCCCATATCACAGTATCAGCAGTACTCAGCACTTTCCCGGCGTACGTCTCCATCTCACTGTCGTAGGAAATCCATCCGATGTCCATATCCCCATCCGGTCCTTCTACAAAACCATCGAGTGATGAATGCAGAAATAATACGAGTTTCCTCATTGCCAGTTCCCCTTTGTTAATCATTTTTAATCCGGTCATTGAAGATGTCCCTTATCAGGAATTTTTCCATTTATCCCTATCCAATGGAATGCAGTACGATTTAAGTCCCACAACCTTTTCATCATCGAAAGTATACACATCACAAGCTTCGATCACATTCACCGCTTCATCATCTTTAAAAAATTTGGCTGTGCCTGCTACGACCACTTTGTCATCAGTTTCAATCACCTCGGTCACTGAAAAATCCGTCGTCATCGAGTCGAAATATTCACTGACAGGCTTAAAAAAACGTGCCACTTCATCATAACTACTCATGATTCGATCATTGATAATATTCCATTCCACATCTTCTGACAGATAAGTGTGTGCTTCATCAAATTTGCCGGTAGAAAGCAATACTGCAACTTCTTTTTTAAGCATAATCTCATACCCTCACTTTTATTCAACCATTTGCCAGAGCTGGATTTGAAAATTCAAGACACTCATCCTTTAAATCTTAAGCAGTTTGGAAATACCCTCTCCAAAAAAGTGTAAACATACAAGAACCCCTCCACTTTTAAAAGTGGAGGGGTTCTTATTTATATCATTATTCCCACTCAATGAAGCTCTCTAATTATCCCTCTACAAGGGTTAATAAAAATCCTTTTAAATCAACCTTTCCCAATCATTTTCTTAAGAAGGCTTCCAATACTATTTGCCCTTTCTCAGATGGTTTGCCCTTTTATTGCCCTGAAAAACTCTTTTTTTAAACTGTCATAGTCAGGTTTTAATGTAAATGCTTTAATTAAATTACTACGAAAAAAAGTAATATCCACACATATAAACTCATCTTCAATGATTTTATTTTTGAGACTTTCCCCAAGCTCCTTAGCGACACTTTCAGCCTTTTCCATTCTTTCATGAATATTTTGTCCATCATGAAAGCTGACAATATCTGATATTACTGCATTTGTATCCTCGCCCTCTGTAAACTCAAAATCAATTGTAAATTTTACAATCTCCTTTTTTTTACCAATGTTCACACCACCAAATAATTTATTTATATAAATGTATTATTGAATTGCTATAGTTGCTATCCGATACCATAAATTTTTATCATTTGAATATATTAATCAGAATGATATAATATAAGTAACAAAAATCAGTTTCATGATGTCATTAAACCTCCAATCTTTGCTAGTAGATTGGAGGTTTTTTGATGTATCGGTTCTACACCTTACTTGCTATCAGTAAAGAAGTGAATTGGATGATGATAATAATTTTAGCACAATTTTTGATTCACTTCTTCCAAGACAAATCGTTCACTTACGATGGTACCGGATTATTTCTCTGAATACCTTCTTAGCACCAAATTTTCTAACACTTCCATTAATCGATCTAAGTTTTTATTAAATGATTACATGTGCGCATATCC
>CAYTIR010000069.1:0-10742 GCA_964437955.1 uncultured Staphylococcaceae bacterium | reverse complement strand
CCATAACGAGGCACGGAACCATATCCGTCACGTGGACCGCGATGAAATTATGGAAGTTCTGGTAAGAACGTATATTGAGCGGGAGATTAATGAATAGGACGCTCGGCCTCGATGTTGGCACTAAAACGGTAGGGGTTGCTCTCAGTGATGCACTGGGATGGACCGCACAAGGTTTGACGACTCTGAAAATTGATTCTGAAAATGGTCATTTCGGCATCGATGAAGTGGTGAAGATTGTTGAAGAAAATGATGTATCCGCCATCGTAGTCGGACTTCCAAAGCACATGAACAACTCGATAGGTGAGAGTGGAGAGCGATCCATCCATTATAGTAAATTGCTTGAAAAGAGCATGCCAGATGTTAAAATACTATTATGGGATGAGCGTCTCAGCACTGCAGGTGCAGAGAGAACGCTTCTGGAGGCAGACGTCTCCCGTAAAAAACGGAAAGCTGTAATCGATAAGATGGCTGCAGTATTCATATTGCAGGGCTTCCTCGATAATCCAGCAAAAGGAGAATAAGTAATGAGTCAGGAAGAAATGGATTTTAACCAGGAAGAAGAACTGCTTACACTGTACGATGAAGAAGGTAATGAAGTATTGTATCGGAAAATGCTTGAATTCCATCATCCCGAGTTTGAAAAAGATTATGTAATTCTTGCAGAAGAGGGCAATTTCTCAAATGATGATGAAGAAATTGAACTCATCCCGATGATCAATGTTGCCGATGAAGACGGTGAAGGCGGGAAATTCCTGCCAGTTGAAACTGACGAAGAGTGGGATATGATCGAAGAAGTGGTCAATACCCGCATGGATGATCCGGAAGAGTAGATCATTTAAGAAAAGTTACAGAATGGCTTCCAATGTCAATTGGAAGCTATTTTTGAGATAGGAGTTTTATATGAGTAGAAATGATGATATCAAATTTTCCAAAAATGTATCTTCCTACCTGTCATTGTTTATCATCGGTATACTGGCAGTCGCTCTGATTATTGCAGCAATCGTTGCTTATCTGTACATAAAATCAGGTGCCGAGCCGCTGGATGCGAATTCAACGGAGACCAAAAAGGTTGTCATTGAACATGGCACATCTTCCGGTATGATCGGACAACAATTGGAAGACGAAGGTATCATAAGAAATGGAACAATGTTTGAATATTTCCTGAAACTGAACAGCATTACAAATTACCAGGCAGGAGAGTATGAACTCTCCCCGAGCATGGATTTTGAACAGATTGCAAAGACTCTGGAAACTGGCCGCGTCTATCAGGAAGTCCTGTACCGACTGACAGTGCCTGAGGGGTATTCGGTTGAAGAGATTGCAGCACAGGCTGAAGAAGAACTGCCGATTTCTTCAGATCGTTTTATGGAGCTGATGAAGGATGAGGAGTTTATTAAATCCCTCATCGAAGAATATCCTGATATGCTGACGGATGAAATACTCGATGAAGATGTTAAGTATCCATTGGAAGGCTACCTGTATCCTGCAACTTATGATATTACAGAGGAAAACCCGAGTATAAAAGATCTTGTCCGGAAAATGCTGGATGCCACAAAATCCAACAGCTACGGGGTCTATAATTCCGTGGACAGCTACAGCATCAACTTTGAAGGTGAGAATAAAGACCTCTCATTCCATGAGTTCCTTACGCTGTCTTCATTGGTTGAAAAAGAGGCGACGTCTCTTGCGGACAGATCCAAAATTGCGAGTGTTTTCCTTAACAGGCTGGCTGAAACTCCAAGCATGCCGCTTCAGACGGATCCGACAGTTCTGTATGCACTTGGAGAGCATCAGGAGCGTACATTATTTGAAGATCTTGAAGTTGAAGATCCTTATAACACATATATTCATACCGGTTTGCCGCCGGGTCCAATCGCTTCACCTGGCTTAGAATCACTGCAAAGTACGATGAATCCGTCCAATACAGATTACTTTTATTTCCTAGCGGACAGCGAAGGGAACAACCATTTTGCAGAAACGTTCGAGGAGCATATTGAAAACAGGGAAAAGTATATAAATAATCAGGAGTAGATGGTAAAAGTACCTTTTCAAGTGATATAAATTATGCTACTATGAATTGTGATAAATACAGCAACTGATAACGTGAGTTATCAGTTGTATTTTTTATATGTGGTGAGGACATGGAAATTTTAGAATATATTGAAGCTATGAACAGCAAGTCTGAACTGTATCCCGACATGCTCGCCTATGCAAAAGAACATAAAGTGCCGATAATGGACCCTGATGCATTGCAGGTCTTGAAGCATTACATGCATATGACACGTTCCATGCACATATTGGAAATCGGTACTGCAATCGGTTACAGTGCTATGCACATGCTATCTGTCCATAAAGATGTAAAGGTTACGACGATAGAAAAAGACGAGGTCAGCTACAATTCGGCTCAGCGATTTTTCAAAAATCATGATGTTGCACCAAGGGTAGAATCAATACTTGGAGATGCCAAGGAATTGGAACCGGGGAGCCTGTCTGATACACCTTTTGATATGTTGTTCATAGATGCCTCAAAAGGTAATAATGAATACTTTTTTGAAACCTACAGTCCGTTGGTCAAAGATGATGGTCTGATCATCGTTGATAATATACTGCTCAGAGGTCTGGTAGTGGAGGAAGACATCCAGTCAAGGAGCAGGCGGCGGATGAAAGAGAAAGTCGATGCGTTCAATAAAAGGATTGCATCTTCCGGAATGCTTTCATCATTTTTGCCGGTTGGAGACGGATTGTTAATCATCAGTAAAAAGGAAGAGGGTACACTCGCATGAAAAGACCCACGATTATTGGGATAGCCGGGGGATCCGGTTCGGGGAAAACATCTGTTACAAGAAAAATAATGGAATCATTGAATGGTCATAGTGTCGTGCTGATCGAACAGGATTACTACTATAAAGACCAGAGCGATAAAACCTTCGAAGAAAGGCTTGAAACGAACTACGATCATCCTTTCGCATTCGATAATGATCTGCTCATTTCTCATATCAGACAGCTTTTGGACCGTAAACCTGTTGAAGTTCCAACATACAATTACGAAATCCATACGCGAAGTGACAAAACAATCCTTGTAGAGCCTAAAGATGTAATCATCATCGAAGGAATATTTGCACTTGAAAACGAAGTGCTCCGTAATCTTATGGATGTAAAACTTTATGTTGATACTGATTCTGATATCAGGATTCTGCGTCGTATGCAGCGCGATATTGAAAAGCGCGGCAGAACCATGGATTCTGTAATCAATCAGTATTTGACGGTTGTACGGCCGATGCATCTGCAATTCATTGAACCGACTAAGCGTTTCAGTGATATTATCATACCCGAAGGCGGCGAAAACAATGTAGCCATCGACTTGATAACAACCAAGATCAGAACATTGATAGATAATTAAAACTTACTCAAAAGATAAAATAGATGGAGGAATTATGATGGACATGCAAAAAGAGTTTCCGATGACACAGAGTGGTTATGAACAATTACAGGAAGAATTGGAACAATTAAAAACAGTCAAGCGACCTGAAGTTGTAGAAAAGATTAAAGTGCAAGAAGTTTTGGAGACCTTTCCGAGAACTCTGAATACGATGCAGCTAAGGATGAGCAAGGATTTGTCGAGCAGGAGATTACAAAAACTGAAGAAATGCTCCGCCATGCTAAAATCATTGAAGAAAACAACAATAAAAACGAAGTTCAGCTTGGAAACACGGTAACATTCACTGAACTTCCTGATGGTGACGAAGAAAAGTATCAGATTGTGGGAAGTGCCGAGGCGGACCCGTTTGAAGGTAAAATTTCCAACGAATCTCCGATTGCGAAGTCACTTCTCGGTGCAAAACTGAATGATGAGATCAACGTTCCGCTCCCAAATGGCAATGACATGAAAGTTAAGATCATTTCCATTGACTAGTAACAAAGTCATAGGAATCATCGGTGCGATGAAACCTGAGATTGATATCCTGAAGGAGTGGATGGATATCAGTGCCACAGAAACCATTGCCCATACAAAAGTATTCAGAGGGCAGCTGGAAGGCCAGGAAGTGGTTCTTGTTGAAAGTGGTATAGGTAAAGTGAATGCAAGTATGATCACAGCACTTTTAATCGAAAGATATGACATACGAATTGTCATCAATACGGGAGTAGCCGGTGCTTTATCAGATAAACTGGATGTGACCGACATGGTTGTCAGCTCATCGGTGCTCCATCATGATGTGGATGCTGTTGAGTTCGGTTATGAACTAGGACAGGTGCCGGGAATGCCTAAATTTTATCTCGCGGATAAAGGACTTACCAAACTCGCTTTGGATGCCATCAGCAAAAATCCGGATATATCAGGACACGGCGGACTTATCGTCAGCGGAGATTCATTCATCAGCAATTCAGAACAGAAAAAGTCAATCACGAATAACTTCAGACAGGCACTCGCAGTGGATATGGAATCTGCTGCCATTGCGCAGACCTGCTATCAATATTCAACATCATTTGTCATCATCAGGTCGATTTCTGATAAAGCGGATGATTCAGCAGATATGACATATGATGAATTTTTAGCGAATGCTTGTATTCATTCGTCTGAAGTTGTAAAATCATTATTGAAGGACTTGTAATTTGGAGGGATATCCATGCTTTTTCTCATGATCATTTCAATCGTCATTACAGTCGTTATCGGATACCTGGTCTACAGGGATACTGAAACTGAAGATAATGAAATCATTGAATAATCCATAAAGCGCCTTAATTTATTAAGGCGCTTTTAATTTTGTGTTAAAATATAGTAAAACTCATCAGAGGTGCAATGAATTGAAACTCTTGGAAAAATACTTCCTGCCCAGTGACTATGTGAAACATTTTTACTCAATCACTCCTGAGTACCTGAAAGAACGTGGAATCAAGGCAGTGATTACTGATTTGGATAATACGCTTGTTGGATTCGATGAAGCTCATGCAAATGAAGTCGTCCTCAACTGGTTCAAGTCCATGAATGAAAATGATGTCAAAGTGACCATTGTGTCTAACGGCAACAAGACACGTGTGAGTGAGTTTTGTGACCCTCATGATATTGATTATATATTCAGCGCAAAAAAACCTTTAGGCAGAGCATTCAGAAAAGCGGTCCGTATGATGAATGTTGAATCGGCAGACACTGTAATGATAGGCGATCAGTTGATGACTGATGTTTTTGGTGCGAACAGAGCGGGTCTTGAGAGTATTCTCGTACTGCCAGTTAAAAAGAAAGATGGCTGGGCGACAGTACTGAACCGAAGGATTGAAAGACGGATCATGAAATATTTCGACCGGAAAGGTCTGATTAATTGGGGGTAATCAAGTTTGGAAAAACTTAAATGTATCGGCTGCGGCGCAGAACTGCAATCGGAAGATGAACAAAAACCGGGCTTCATACCGGCAAGCGGTCTGAACAAGGAAGATGCAATCTGTAAAAGATGCTACAGGTTGAAACATTATAATGAAGTGATGGACCTGGATGTTGATTCGGGCGATTTCATGGCAATGCTCAATGCGCTATATGAAACGGATGGACTGATTGTCAAAGTTCTTGATGTATTCGACTTCAATGGCAGCATCATCCCTTCATTCAATAGGATTGTAGGCGATAAAAAAGTTTTAGCTGTTATCAACAAGATTGACCTGCTGCCGAAATCAGTCAACAGGAACAGAGTCGTCCACAGGGCGAAGCAGATGCTCGCAGAAGCTGGTATCAAGGCAGTTGACACAGTTGTAATCAGTGCTAAAAAGAACGAAGGAATAGATAGACTTGTAGATAAGATGGCCGACCTGGCTGATGGCCAGGATGTTTATGTCGTTGGGACGACTAATGTCGGAAAATCGACTCTGATCAATAAATTGATTGAAAATACAACTGGAGATAAGGAAGTCATCACAACGAGTAAGTTTCCTGGAACGACCTTGGATCTGATTGATATCCCGCTTGGTCAGGAGACTTTCATTTATGATACACCCGGTGTGGTCGTGAAATCACAGATGGCTCATTACGTGCACAAGGATTCCCTTAAATTCATCACGCCGGTTAAAGAAATAAAATCAAAAGGCTTCCAGCTCAATGCGGAACAGACTCTATTCATCTCGAATCTGGCAAGAGTCGACTTCCTGGAAGGAGAGCGTAACAGTTTCAATGTGTATGCATCAGATAAGGTGAATATACACAGGACAAAATTGGAAAACGCGGATGAATTTTATGAAAAGCACTATAATGGTCTGCTCGCACCACCTGAAATCGACAGTGCATATCTGTCAGAAGAGTATTCCGAGTTTGAATTCAGCACTGATATAGATAGTGATGTGTCCATCAGCGGTCTGGCTTTTGTATCCATAGGTGCCGGAGCGGCTATACGTGTCAGAGTTCCAAAAGGCGTCGATGTTGTTTTAAGGCCGACTATATTTAAAGGTGGGTTATGATGGGTAAGTATGCAGTAGTAGGGTATCCGATTTCTCATACACTGTCTCCGCTCATTCACAATGCGAATTTTGAAGCCAAAGGGACAGATGATGAATATAAGGCATTGGCCGTATCTTCGGAGGAACTGAAGTTCATCAAAGAGATTGCTGATGAAGAATCTCTGGATGGCTTTAACATTACAATCCCTCATAAGGAATCGATAATTGAATACCTGGATGAAATTGATGAAGGTGCCAGGATGATTGGAGCAGTGAACACGGTAGATATTTCTGATGGTGTCTGGAAAGGTTACAATACCGACATTACCGGGTATATGAATGCTTTTATTGCCCGTTTTGGTGATCAGCCGCAAAAAGTTCTGATCATCGGTGCCGGAGGTGCTGCAAAGGCGGTACAAAGAGCGCACAGTGATCACGGGGATAATGTGACCGTAGCAGCAAGAAATCTAGAAAGTTTCAAACGATTCAAGGCAGATGATTTCCAAAAGCTTCTAATTGAGGATATTTCAGACAGTGATTCTTACGATGTCATCGTTAACGCAACACCAGTCGGTATGAAAAGCGAGGATCTATTTACTGAGATGGAAATCCCTGAATCAATCGTCAAGGACGATACGATTGGCATGGATCTCATCTATCAGCCTGAAATCACTAGATTTTTAACTCATTTTAATAAAAAATATGCGATGAATGGACTGCCGATGCTTGTTTCACAGGCAATGGACGCCTATACAATTTGGACAGGCGAAAAAGGTGACCATGAAGCTGCAAATAAAAAATGCAAGGAATACTTTGGAGGTAAATCATGAATAAATTAACTTCACGGCAAGTGAAGCAACTCAAATCTAAGGCACATCATTTGAATCCGATTTTTCAAGTTGGTAAAAATGGGGTCAATGACAATTTCACTGAACAGATAAGTGATGTTTTGGAGAAAAGGGAACTTATAAAAATTTCAATTTTGCAGAACTGCCTTGAGGATAAGGATGATATTGCGAAACAAATCAGTGAGGCGACTCAAAGTCACATTGTGACGATAATCGGTAATACGATTATTCTTTACAAAGAATCGGAGAACAGCAGGAAGATAGAGCTGTCATGAAAACAGCCATATTTGGCGGCACTTTCGACCCTGTACACATCGGGCATATCCATGCAGTGATTGAGGCGAAAATGGCACTTGGACTGGATAGGATTTTATTCATCCCGGCAAAACAGGCACCATTGAAAAATGCTTCTCCTGCAGCAGACAACCACAGGTTGGAAATGCTCCGTATGTCTGTAGAGGCCTACGATTTCATAGAAATTGATACTTTTGAGATCGAGCAGGAGGGTATTAGCTATACATTCGAAACAGCGAAATATCTAACTGAAAAATATCCAAATGATGATCTTTATTTCCTGATTGGAATGGATCAGTACCATAATTTTGATAAGTGGAACCATAATGAAGAATTATTGAATATGATGAAATTTGCTGTTATGGATCGTACTGCCGGTGATATTGATCTCAAGCAGCCGTTCATTCCTGTCCATCAACCTGTAGTGGAAGTGTCTTCAACTATTATACGTGAACGAATCGCCAATGGTGACATTGTACGACATCAATTGAACAGCGCGGTTTACGATTATATAAAGGAGCATGGATTGTATGAAGCGTAAGAAAGCCATAGATATTGTGAAAGAAAAATTACCGGAAAAAAGATATAAACATTCAAAACGTGTAGCGGAAACCGCTTTGGATATGGCGAAGATTTTCAAAGGCGATGAAGATAAATGCTATTTGGCAGGTATTCTGCACGATTACTCAAAATATGATGAGCTCAGTGAAATGTATCAGTATGTGACACAATATGAGCTGGATCAAAGTCTTCTTAGTTTTAAATCAGAAGTCCTGCATGGGCCGGTCGCTGCTGTGAAGATGCGGGAGGAATTCGGTATAGAGGATGAAGAGATTTTTCAAGCGATTACGAATCACACCTCAGGCAGAAGCCAGATGATGCTGAATGAAAAAATAATTTTTATCGCTGACTATATTGAACCGAAAAGAAACCAGCCAGGTGTAGAGTATATTCGGGATATCGTTTTTGAAAAGCAGGATTTGGATTTAGCTGTCTATGAAATAACGAAATCCAATGTGCTGCATCTGGTTTCGAAAGACCGTGCAGTCTATCAGAGAACTATAGATTGCCTGAACTATTATAATATGGTTAAGGAGTGACAGGATGAAAAGTGGACAACTTGTTCAATTGATGATAGAAGCCTGCGATGATAAACGCGCTGAAAATATCATGAAGTTTGATGTGACCGGGTCAAGCAGTGTTACAGATTATTATATTATCTGCCACGGTACTTCAGACAGACAGGTTCAGGCCATTGCAGATGAAATAAAAGACGTTGCTAAAGACAATGATATAGAAGCAGTGGTTGAAGGTTACAAAGAGGCAAAATGGATTCTGTGTGACGTGAATAATGTAGTTGTACATGTATTCCATAAACCTGAACGTGAATATTATAACCTTGAACGCCTGTTTAAAAATGGTGAGCATGTTGAAATCTGATTCAGTTTACAGACGGTTCAGCAGATATTATGATGAGTTGACTTACGATATGCCCTATAATCTGTGGCTTGATATCATCCATCATTATAAAGCGGGACGAAAATCAGTTCTTGATATTGGCTGTGGTACAGGAAATCTGACCCGGCACCTTGAATTTGAGGATGTTTCTGCATTCGATCAGTCTGAATATATGATTGAAGAAGCACGGGTGAAAGAAACAGGGAATATTGAATATTTCATCGATGACATGCGTTACTTTGAACTCGGCAGGAAGTTTGATGTCATCTGTGCAACAGTGGATGTTGTGAATTACTGTGAAAGTCCGGAAGAAGTGATGCTGGTCTTCCAGCAGGTCAAAAAACATCTGAATGGATCAGGTGTATTCATCTTTGATATACACAGTGTTTCGAAAATGGAACAGGAGCTGAATAATGTTACGTATAGTGATGAAACAGAGCATATCACTTATATATGGCATGCGATTTCAGGAGAAGCTCCGTTGTCTGTAGTGCATGACATGACGTTTTTTATAAACGACGGGAAAGATAATGAATTGTACAGACGCTTCAATGAAACACATAAACAGAGAACTTATAAACATAAAGACATGCTAAAGATGATTGATGATGCCGGTTTATCACTTGATCTCGCTTTCAGTGACTTTAGTATGGATAATGCGGTAACGGATGTCTGTGATAGAATATTTTATATTGTTAAGAAAGCTTTGTAATCAATTGGTTACAAAGCTTTTTTGAGTTAAATTATTTATCTGACAAATAAAAAAATCAAAATGGCCATTTTCACCTATATATAGATAAAGAGGATCTTTTTTAGGAGGGTTATTATGGACATCAGGAATTTTTGGGAGCGTTATAATATTTACATTGCAGTTGGTTTATGTTTGCTACTTGTCATTATCATTGCTGTGTTACTTTTCCCACGGGGGAGCAAAGTGGAAGTAGTTGAGCCATTAGATATTACGGATGTGGCAGAGGAAGATAAGGAAGCGGCGGAGGTTCAGGAGGAATCGAGTATATACGTTGAAGTTAAGGGAGCCGTGAAATATCCGGGTGTTTTCGAAATGCCGAAAGATGCCAGAGTGAAGAATGTACTGGAAATGGCACAACTTGAACCTGCAGCCGATCTCTTGAGCGTCAATCAATCAAAGAAGCTCATTGATGAAATGGTAATCTACATACCGAGGGAGGGAGAGGTTACTGAGTTCGATCCGGCAGCAGGGTTCGGATCTGAGGAAAGTGAAGAAGGCGGTACAGTGAATATAAACACGGCAGGTATACCGGAACTCACGACTTTAAACGGTATCGGGGATAAAAAAGCACAGCTCATCATTGATTATCGGGAAGAAAATGGTTTGTTCATGGGTCTGGAAGACTTGATGAACATACCAGGCATCGGAGAAAAAACATTTGAAAGTCTTGAACCCTATATTACAATAGATTAAAAGAGAAAAGTGGGGGATAATTTTGAGAATCGACTGGAATGAATATTTTTTAGCCCAGAGTCACCTTCTCAGTCTCAGGTCGACATGTGAGAGATTGAAAGTGGGTGCAACAATTGTTAAAGACAACCGCGTGATCGCGGGGGGATATAATGGCTCCGTATCAGGTGAAGACCACTGCATTGACGTGGGATGCCTTCTAGAGGGTGGGCACTGCATACGCACGATACATGCAGAGATCAATGCATTGCTTCAATGCTCCAAATTCGGGGTATCCACTGAAG
>CAYTIR010000068.1:0-11120 GCA_964437955.1 uncultured Staphylococcaceae bacterium | reverse complement strand
ATCTGTATCGCACAGCATTATTTCATCTTTTGTATCGATATCATACTGATTCAAGATCTGTTCCACACTCATCTTCGCGAGCTCTTTAATATTATTATCCAGACTCAGGTGACTGAGATAGATACGTTTTGTACGATGCGTTATAACGTCTCTCATCGCGTGTGCGGCATCTTCATTGGAAACGTGTCCGACATCGGACAGTATTCTCTGTTTTGTCACCCATGGATACCTTCCCATCCTGAGCATATCTACATCGTGATTACTTTCGAATACGAAGCAGTCACTGTCTTTGATGATGCCTTTCATCTGGTCGGAAACATAGCCTGTATCAGTAATGACGGAAATCTTTTTATTGTCCTTCGCAAATGTATAAAACTGTGGATCTACTGCGTCATGGGAGACACTGAATGAATTGATATCCATACCTATGATTTCTTTTTCCTCAAGCGGATTGAAGTGGAACTTCTGCTCGGGATTGATTTCAATCCCTTTTTTATCGATTTGTTTCCATGTATTTTCATTTGCAAAAATAGGGATGCCATAACGTTTGGCAATGACTTTCAAGCCCTTTATATGATCAGAATGCTCATGTGTGATGAGTATTGCATTTATATTACTCAATGACGTATTAAGAGAATTAAGTGCTTCTTCTATCCTTTTACATGAAAGACCGACATCTATGAGCAGGCTGCCTTTTTCTGTTTCAATATATCTGCTGTTCCCTGTGGAACCGCTGGCCAACACGCTCATTTTCATTGCTTTCACTCACTTTCAATTATATCTTCTGTTTCACTGATTGCATCTATATAGATGGTCTTTTTGACACCTTGGTCGGATATCCTGAATTCCCATTTCGGTCTCAGCATGACCTGCTCTCCATCGTTCAGGATGACGTAATATCCGAGTCGTGCATTTTCTATCACCGCTTCTTGTGAAATACGATCACGCTGATACAAATCGATGACACCCTGCTTGGGATCCCTGACTGCTACAGCAGTGGAATATGAATTTTCTCTCAAGTTCGTTAAGTGTGCCTGTTCGTAGGCCTCCGCTTCTTCACCGTCCCCCCGGAAGACGAGCCTTGCAGATTCATGATTGAAGATGGGAAGGTCTTTGAACTGCTGATTGAATATCACCCGATGCCCTTTACTCATCACTTCATCATACGCGTAATCTTCACCGCTGTAAATACTCTCAGACTTGTACTGCTCCAATGATTCACGATCCATGGCAGGCGCCTGATCGCCTTCATCGAACTCTACTGTGATACTATGATTCGTATTGGTGGTTTCCACATCATCTTCATCTATGCCTTCAATATCTTCAAAATCCTCTGCATCGCCTGTCAGCACATTGAGCTTCATTGGCTCATGTTCAGGGAGGGCAGAAACATCTATATCTGTTTCCTGCAGCACATTCGGTGAATTTTCGATCTTCTTCACGCTGTCCTGCTGTTTATTGTAAAACATGAAAACAAGTGCCAGGTTGATGATGAGGAACACTAGTATATAGAGGGATTTCGTCAATTTCCAATCCATTAATAAAGGCCCCCTTCATCAAAATGCATCCATTCGCCATCATATTTTACATACCATCCCGGCGTGAACTCCAGAAGATTCAATTCTGTCTGGCTTTCGGCAAATCCCATATCGTAACCAATGGTTATTTTAGATACTTTTTGAAGGTCCAGCTCCCCATTCAGAGCAATCTGGTACCTGACATTTTCCAACGAAGGGAGTTCCTTTTTCTGATCTCCCGGTACATGTGCATCGATATGCAGCTGGGGTCTCTCATATTCAAACACCGCATTGTTGCCATATTTTACAGAAATGGTATTCTGCACCTCGTCGCTGAAAACGAAATAGCCGTTCATCGTAAAGCGGTATATCGATTCATTCGCTTCTTCTTCGTAGTCAAACAGTATATGTTCATCGGACAGGGCAGTATGTGCATTCAGAAAATCAAAACTCCTCTGGATCGTCTGATGCGGATTTCTGCCTGATGACAGTGTTTCATCGAGATTCGTATAAGAATAGCTGTAAGTACTGCTGCTGTAGGTCGCAATATTACTGTCCCCTTCGTACACATAGACATCTTCATTGCGCGTAGTCGATATTTCATCATCCATGAAGAGGATATCATTCACCACATCCACGCTGTGCTGTGTCGAAAGGAAATTTTCAACGCTGACTTTTCCGGGATCACTCGGACCATATATTGCCGTCTTATTATTCGAAGTCTTCTGGTTGGTAATGATCCCTGTATAATTCTCAAAAGAATCTTCATACTTGTCAACGATGGACAGCAGATATGAACTGTCTATGTCTGTGTTCGCTACAGCGACCTTATCCAGCCCTTCATTGAGCATGAAGAACGTCACATGTTCTGAAGCAAGATCGACTACGATGCGGTCAAAGTTATAATCGGGAAGTGTGCCGTCAAATTCAAACCCTAAAACCTGAAACAGTGATTTAGACGGCATTTCGGAAGGGTAATCCACTATAAGAAACTCTTCGGATCCATCTTCACGCACTGCAGGATTCAGTTTATTCATATTATTATAGACGTTTATATCCTGTATTTCCGTACCTTCCAGAAACTCCCTGACCCCCACGACAGCATCTTCTTTGATTGTGCCCTGTACGTCATTGCCATCGACCCAGATGAGCTGGTAGGCACGCATGACGTTTTTAAATGACACCGGTTCACCCCGTCCAATGTTGGGTGAGGATTCTATCGATGTATCCACCTGGGAGAATTCAGGCTGATAACTCCAGACCATATAAGTGAGGATTGCACTGGTGATCACCAGTATGAAGAGGACGATTGACTTGGCTGTTTCCCTAAACATCCCATACATCCCCCTCAAGCGTTTCGCACGGCAGGTTGATAAAGACTGTCGTTCCTTTATTTTCTACACTGTTCGCCCAGATTTTACCATCGTGAGCCTCGATGATTTCCTTCGAAATCGCAAGTCCGAGACCCGTTCCACCCATTTTGCGGGCACGGCCTTTATCCACACGGTAGAAGCGTTCAAATATACGATCCACCTTACTTCCAGGGATACCGAGACCATTGTCTTTGATCTGCACCGTCATGCGGTTATACAGCCTGTTTTGTTTGACGTGGAATTCCACTCTCTTATTTTCGCTGCTGGAGTACTTTATGGCATTGGAAATAACGTTATCCAGCACCTGTCCGACTTTATCCATCGCGATTTCAGTGAATATCGCCGTCTCCGGGATATTCCGAACAAACTCCACCTCATCCTTATGAGTCATTTCAAAGCGGTCGATGATGCGATTCAGGAACATATTGAAATCTACGATTTCTTTCGTTAACTCCTCTGCTTCATTATCCATCCTGGACAGCTGCAGCAGATCCTCAACCAATCGGATCATCCGGTCGGTCTCTTCACGCGTCACCCCTAAAAACTTCGGTGCAAGTGCTTCATTTTTCCATGCACCTTCCTGCAATGCCTCAAGGTAGCTGCGCATTGATGTCAGCGGTGTACGGAGTTCGTGGGAAACATTCGCAACGAATTCCCTGCGCTCGTTATCAATGCGTTCCTGATCCGTTACATCATGCAGCACAGCGATATAGCCGTTGATGAATCCTGTGTCTTTTACAATTGTTGAGAAGTTGATGCGTATCGTCGTCTCTTCCTCGTCTTTTTCCAGGAACATGAGCTGACTTTCATTCATCTCCTGAATATCTTCCAGCACCATCTCCTGGTCGAGCTTAAGGAGTTCCAGCATATTTTCTCCGTATATATCTCCATCATGCATGTTGATCATGTCTAGTGCCATATCGTTTACTATGCGTATACGGCCCCGCCTGTCGGTCGCAATGATTCCGTCCGACATGTGGGTGATGACGGAATCGAGGCGTTTCTTTTCACTCTCTGTATTCGCCTGTGCTTCCTGTACACGTTTTGACAATATGTTGAATGAACCGGCGAGTTCACCGATTTCATCATTACTGTATATTTTAACCCGTGATGTATAATCCCCTTCTGACATCAGAAGTGCCTGGTTCCTCATATCCGTGATCGGCCGTGTAATCGTACGCGCAATGAATATACCCAGTATGCTCGTAATGATGAGCGAGATCAGGGTTGCGATGATGAATGTGTTGTTGATCGCTTCAAGCTGCTGATATACAGTTTCAATATTCGAAGAAACATAAATAGCACCGAGAATCTGGCTGTCCTGAATAACGGGCTGGTTCAGAAGCCATACGCGCTGATGGTTCTGCTCGACGTTCACAAAGATTTCATCGTTGCGTGTTCCCGTTGAAATAGCCTCCTCGGTGAGTGGGGCATTTATTCTCGAACCTATATTTGATTCGTTGGATATCTTACTCGTCGCAACGAGAAGATTATCTGAATTGACAAAGCGTACCTCTTCAATCTCCGGACGGTTTCCATAATCAGACAGGAGTTTCTGGACCTCTTCCTTCATTGCGTCCCGGTCATCGCCGTATTCCGCATACAGTTCATTGATACGCGTATCAATAAGGCTGACTTGTGTTTCAATATTATCCTGGAAGTTGCTTGTCAGCTCTTTCTCAAGCGTATTCGTAAAATAAAGACCAATGATCTGCATCCCTATGACGATGAGAAGAACATATATGATGACAAGTTTGATATGGAGAGATTGAAGGTTTCTGAAAAACTGCTTCATTTATATGTTAACTCCTTTATTCATCGCCTTGAATATAATACCCTACGCCTCTCCGTGTCATCAGATATTCTGGATGGGATGGATCCTCTTCGATCTTTTCCCTGAGTCGTCTGACGGTCACATCCACTGTCCGGACGTCTCCGAAATAATCATATCCCCAGACGGTTTCAAGCAGATGTTCCCGGGTCATCACCTGTGACAGATGCTTCGCCAGATAGTGGAACAGTTCAAATTCACGATGTGTGAGTTCAATGTCCCTGCCGTGTTTTTTAATCGCAAAGGAGTCCGGTAATATCGTGATGTTCTTAATCTGGATATTATTTGTTTCCACTTCTTTTTCTTTTGGACCTGTATCCTGGTTCCTTCTCAGGTTGGCTTTCACACGGGCAATCAGCTCACGAGTAGAGAAGGGTTTCGTAACATAGTCATCCGCGCCGAGTTCCAGCCCCAAAACTTTATCAATTTCGGAATCTTTGGCAGTCAGCATAATAATCGGCATTTCATGTTTTTTACGGACTTCCCGGCACACTTCCATTCCGTCCATTCCCGGCAGCATGATATCGAGTAACACGATATCCGGAACAACTTCGAGAATCAATTCCAGAGCATCATTACCGTCATAGGCACAATGCACTTCATATCCTTCTTTCTCAAGGTTGAATTCCAATATATCGGCAATGGGTCTTTCATCGTCCACTACAACAATTTTTTTAGCCATTATCTTTCCCTCACTTTGCTTCGGAGTCACACTTTTCATAGTTATCCATTATAAATGTATCACTTTTCCCTATTTTTATCCATGTTGATACAATAAAAAGCCCTCAGCTGTACTTATGCTGAAGGCTCTTGAGACGGTCCCGACGGGAATCGAACCCGCGATCTCCTGCGTGACAGGCAGGCATGTTAACCGCTACACCACGGGACCATGATGAGATATAAAATTAAAAGTGACCCGTACGGGACTCGAACCCGTGTTACCGCCGTGAAAGGGCGGTGTCTTAACCGCTTGACCAACGGGCCATCGTAAATATTGTCTTTGACACAAAAATCATTATACCATGATATAAATTTCAATTTCAACTGAATTTTAAATTTTAATCTAAAAATTTGCGTTTATATTATAAAAACCGGAACACGCTGTCATGTCCCGGTCTATGTCACATATTATGCCCAGAAATCCTTAAGAAGATTCGTCTGGTTCCGGTCTGGACCGACTGAGAAAATTGAAATTTTAACACCGGATAATCTTTCGATTTCATCCAGGTAATTTTTCGCATTTTCCGGCAGTTCTTCAAGATTTTTTACCCCTGTGATATCTTCATTCCAGCCGGGCATCTCCTTGAATATAGGCTTTGCACGTTTAAGTGCATCGAGTGTAGCCGGATATTCTGTAATTTCTTTACCGTCGATTTCATAGGCGGTACAGATTTTCACAGTTTCCAGGCCGCTCAATACATCAATCGAGTTGAGTGACAGATCTGTAATGCCGCTGACACGTCTCGAGTGGCGCACAACAACGCTGTCGAACCAGCCGACACGTCTCGGACGTCCTGTTGTTGTACCGTATTCACGTCCGACTTCACGGATATGCTCTCCACTCTCATCAAATAATTCTGTCGGGAAAGGGCCGTCTCCGACTCTTGAAGTATATGCCTTGCATACACCTACGATATTCTTGACAGCTGTCGGGCCTACGCCGCATCCGACAGTAACATTACCCGCAACAGGGTTACTGGATGTTACAAATGGATATGTACCATGATCGACATCCAGCATTACGCCCTGGGCGCCTTCAAACAGGACTTTGCCATTTTCATTGAAAGCATCATCCAACACTTTGGCTGTATCCGTAACATATGGTGCCAGGCGTTCTGCCGCTTTTTTATATGGTTCATAGATTTCATCAAATGTGAATCCTTCACGGTTGTAAAGCGTTTCAAACATATGGTTCTTCAGACTCAGGTTTTCCTCAAGACGTTTCTTGAAGGTTTCGTCATCGATGAGGTCTGCCATGCGGATTCCAATGCGCTGTACTTTATCTACATAGCTCGGTCCAATACCACGTTTCGTTGTTCCGATTTTATTTTCTCCGCGTGCTTCCTCTTCCAGTTCATCCTGAAGCAGATGATAGGGAAGGATGACCTGTGCACGGTTAGAAATCCTCAGGTTATCAACGGAAATACCGCGTTCAATCAGTCCATCAAGCTCCTTAATAAGAGAAAGCGGATCGATGACGACGCCGTTTCCGATTAAAGATATTTTATCATCATAGAATATGCCAGACGGTACCAGGTGCAGCTTAAATACTTCGCCTCCGAACTGAATCGTGTGTCCTGCGTTATTGCCTCCGGAGAAACGTGCAATGATGTCAGCGTCCTCAGATAAAAAGTCAGTGATTTTACCTTTACCTTCGTCGCCCCATTGTGTTCCGACTACTACTGTTCCAGACATTTGATTGCCCCCAATTCCTTCTTTGAAATACCGTAACCATTCTACCAATAGGAAAGAAAAATTGCAATAAAAATACGAACGTTTTTATATACGTGATATAAAAACATTCGTAAATTAATTTGGCGGGATGTACCCGTCACCATAGTCCCTGTTGTCCTGATCAAAGAAGCTGCTGTAGGACTTGTTGAATATCAATTTGACCGTACCGGTCGGGCCGTTACGGTGTTTGGCGAGGATAATTTCTATTTCATCCTGCTCTTTCTGTGCACCTTCTGCGTCCTCTTCGCCATCTCCTCGGACGTAGTAGTCCTCACGGTAGAGGAAGGCGACAATATCCGCATCCTGCTCAATTGAACCGGATTCACGAAGGTCACTCATCATCGGCCGTTTATCCTGTCTTGTCTCCACACTTCTCGACAGCTGGCTCAGGGCAATTACCGGACATTCCATCTCACGGGCAAGCGCCTTGAGCATTCTTGATATTTCGGATACTTCCTGCTGACGGTTATCGCTGCCTTTGTTACTGGAGCCCTGGATCAGCTGGAGGTAGTCGATGATGACCATATCAAGACCATGCTCCTGCTTGAGGCGCATGCACTTGGAGCGGATATCGTTTACCCTGATTCCCGGCGTGTCATCGATAAATACTTTCGAATCTGCAAGACTTCCGATGGCAGTGGTGAAGTTATCCCAATCATCATGTCCCAGATTTCCCTGACGCAGTTTAGTTGCATCAATCATGCCCTGACTTGAAATCATCCTGGATACTAGCTGATCTGCACCCATCTCCAAAGAGAAGATGGCGACGGTATAACCGTCTGCAGATGTTCCGACATGCCCTGCGATATTCAGTGCAAATGCCGTCTTACCCATGGATGGACGGGCAGCGAGTATGATCAGATCATTGCGGTTGAAACCGGATGTCATAAAGTCAAGATCACGGTATCCTGTAGGAATCCCTGTCGTTGACGTCGTCTGGCCTGCACGTGCCTCAACCTGCTCATACACTTCATGCACGACTGATTTCATCGATTTGAAGCCTTCGTTTCTGCGGCTTTCCGATATGGACATGATTTTGCCTTCTGCTTCCGTAAGCAGATCCTCAACATCTATTTCTTCAGAAAACCCTTCGTTCGCAATTTCTTCAGCGGTTTGTATCAATGTCCGTTTCAGTGAATATTTTGCAACGATATTGACGTAGAAACCGACATTGCGGCTTGTCGGCACAACATTGGAAAGCTCCACGAGATACCTTGGGCCTCCGATTGAATTGAGCTGTTCCATACTTTTCAACTGATCGATGAGTGTCACTACGTCAATATTTTCATGATTTTCACTTAAAATTCCCATTGCACGATAAATATTTTGATGTTCTCTTCGATAGAAATCTTCGGGATCCAATGTTTCCGCGGTGGATATGAAGATTTCGGGATTGATCAGTATGGCACCGAGAACAGACTGTTCCGCTTCCATATTATGCGGCATCTGCTGATGTATATCCAAAATCAATCCCTCCTTTGCACTCTATTGTTCAATAACATGAACTTTGATTGTCGCCGTCACTTCCTGATGCAGTTTAACTTCCATCTTGTGATAGCCAAGACTTTTCAGCGGCTGGGACATATCGATTTTCCTTTTATCCAGCTTGATGCCGTGCTGTTTTTCATATGCTTCTACAACTTGTTTGGAGCTGATGGAACCAAACAGTCTTCCGTCTTCGCCGGATTTCGTTTTGATTTCCACTTCCTTCTGTTCAACTTCATCTTTGAGAAGTTTTGCATCCACGAGTTTCTGTTCAGCAGCTGCGGCTTCTGCATCCTGCTGTTCTTTCAACTTATTGAGGTTGCCCGGTGTCGCTTCTTCCGCAAGACCATTTTTAATCAGGTAGTTTTGCGCGTAGCCGTTAGCCACTTCTTTGACTTCACCTTTTTTACCTTTATTCTTAACATCACTTAGAAAAATCACTTTCATTCCTCTTCACTCCTATTATCAAATACTTCGTCTATTGCTGCGAGCAGATCATCATATAATTCATCCATTGTCTTATCAGTGACACGCGTCGCTGCATTGGACAGGTGACCGCCGCCTCCTAGTGATTCCATCACGATCTGTACGTTGATTTCACCCAGGGAACGTGCGGAAATGCCGATGGATTCATCTTCTCTGCTTGCCATGACGAAAGAGGCTTTGACTCCTTCGATCTGAAGCAGCTGATCCGCTGCCTGTGCAACCGTGACCGGATGATAGGTCATGGATGGATCAGCTTTAACAATCGCCATTCCATTATCATGGATTTCGGCAGATTTGATCAAGTCGCTCCGTGCGATATACGTATCAATATCGTCCTTCAGGAACGTTTGTGCAAGTACCGGATCGGCACCGTTGCTTCTCAGGAAGCTTGCCGCATCAAACGTCCGGGACCCCGTACGCAGTGTATAGTTGCGTGTATCGACGATGATTCCCGTAAGCATGATCGTCGATTCCAGACGTGATAGTTTCTGTTCTTTATTCTGATATTCGAGTAGTTCCGCCACTAGTTCACTTGCGCTGGATGCGTAAGGTTCCATATAGACGAGCAGCGGACTGGATATGAAGTCATCTGCACGCCTGTGGTGATCGATGATCACTTTGCGTGTCGCTTTGTTCAGAATGACTTCATCAAGCACCATGCTCGGTCTATGGGTGTCCACGACAACTACAGTCGTCTTGGTGGACATGAGATCCCATGCTTCATCAGAAGTGACGAAGAGATCCATGAGTTCTTCCCGCTCCTTTACTTCGTTGAACATGCGATGGAGCGTGTCATCGATGTCTTCATCATTCAATATGATATTCGCTTTGATGCCATTCATTGTAGCGATTCTCGCCACACCGATTGCTGAACCGAGCGCATCCATATCCGGATGCTTATGTCCCATGATGAGCACATTTTCCCCCTCAAGCAGAATATCCCTGAGTGCGTGGGAGATGACACGTGCCTTGACGCGGGTACGCTTTTCCATCGGGTCCGTCTTCCCGCCGTAGAAACGGGCATTGCCGTTCACCGCTTTGATCGAGACCTGGTCACCGCCGCGTCCCAGTGCAAGATCAAGACTCGACTGTGCAAGCTCTCCGACTTCTATATAGTCACCCGAGCCTTCACCTATCCCGATACTCAGAGTGATCTGTGCACCGATTTCCTGGGAACGTTCGCGGACCTCGTCGAGGAGATTGAAGCGTGTCGCCTCTATTTCCTTCAGGCTCTTGCTGTTCAGTACAATGATGAACCTGTCCTGAGAGAACCTGCGGATATAGATATGGTGATGGTTGGCCCAGTCATTGATCGTATTGGTAATCGAGTTGTTGAGCTCACTTTTCAACGCCTCACTCATATTCTGGGTCACATCATCATAATTATCCAGGAACAGAATCCCGATGACAGGTTTCTTATCTTCGAGTTCCATCTCCCGGTTGCGCTGGCCGGTGATATCCAGCAGGTGCAGGGCCTGGTGGCCCTCGTCCCAGTAGATTTTATAATGACGGTCGCTGTAGGACGATTCCGTCATCTGGATGTTGTTTGCCTTCAGCGTAGTCATGATATTCGGGAACAGCTTATTGATTGGTTCATCTATATTATCAGTAGAAATCACATTGCTGATATGGTCGTTCATCCACTCGATTTCATCATTCTCATTGAGGAGGATGAGCCCCATTGGCAGATTATCTATGGCATACTGCTTGCTTACCGCAACATCCAGGGCCATCTGCCTGAATTTGATTTCGCTCACTTTGAGAGAACGGTAGAGATACAAAAACAAGAGTGTCAAAAGGATGATGCTGACAACCAGAAATAACAGGCCAGTATTAAAATGATTAGCCATAATGAATATGTTCATTACAAGAATATGGAATGCTGCAATACCGAAAGGTATGAATATCATTTTTTTATCCAGCACGTTGTACATCATCATCACTTCCTTTTAAGTTCTATTATTTTCCTCAATC
>CAYTIR010000067.1:0-11319 GCA_964437955.1 uncultured Staphylococcaceae bacterium | reverse complement strand
GCTGATCGCGCTCGGCGGTGTGGGCTCGGCAGCAGGGCTGCTGGCGCTGGCGCTGCTGGGCGGGAAGAAGCTCTCGGACATCTACCGGGGCTGGTGATCCCGCGTGGCGATCAGGAGCACGAGGTAGTCGTGTGGGAGAATCAAGGGAGCTAGGCAAAGCTCAGCCCCGGGCACGAGGCCCGGGGCTGGAAGCAGAAGAGCTGATGTGTTGGAAGCGCATCGGCTCGGATACGAGGAAGTACCTCCGACCAGGAAGGCAACATCACGATGAGTACATTCTACTCGAAGACGAGCACACGTGCCACGAAGCACGCCGAGATCACGGCACCGGGCTGGAGCAGCAGGGTGCTGACGGACACGGTGGCGCGGGGCGGTCGCAAGGCCACCGCCCGCTACCAGGTGCTCACCCGCACTGTGGATCGTCGCACCGGCTCGCAGACGGTCTTCGGCACCCTCGCCAAGGACACTTCCCCGGCAAAGTTCCGTAACTTTGCCGGGGGATCGGGGCCCGAAAGCAGGGAAAACCCCAGGTCAGAAGGGGTGTCTGCCGACACGGTCATTAATCCCTATGGGGCCCAGAGTAATGACCGTGACCGTGGCGGCGCGTCAGCGCCGTCCACGGGCACGGGCGGTTGCCGCGTCGGGAGCGCCTCGGGCGGCCTGCGTGAGTACCCGTCGATGAAGGCCATGGCGTCTGCATCGCGGCGGGCGGTGATCGGCTTCGACACCGAGTTCACCGATGTGGTCGACGCCGATGGTCGGGTGACGAGCCGCGACATCATCAGCTACCAGGCGTCGACGGTTCTGCCGAGCGATCCGTCGAAGATGGTTCACGTCGTCGTGCTGCCTCTGGATGGCGTGCGCCTGCGGGTCAGCACTCTGCTCGGTGAGGTCATCGTCGCTGCCGAGCTGTGGGAGCACGTCGCTGCGGCACCGGGCTTCGTCGCCGGCGGGGTGCCGCTGTCTGCCGGTGACGGCTGGGCGTGGCACGACGCGGAGGGGAACCGTCGCATCGCCCGCTCCGTCGAGAAGGCGATCGAGTCCAGCGCCTGGGACGCTGAGAAGGCTGGGCTGTCCGCGTCGGTGACGACGACCCCGCACGGCAAGCGTTACGCCAAGCGGCGCGGGTCGTGGTCGGAGAACCAGCAGGGCGTGGGCTGCGGTGCCGAGTGGTCCAAGGGGCTGTTCTTCAAGAACGCCCTGCGGGTCGACCTGGTCTCGCACTTCGGCAATGCCGACCTCTCGACGTTCCTCGATCATCCTGATGACCCCGACATGATGCGGGTGATCAGCGCCGGCGGCGGGCTGGTCTCGGATCGTCCGAAGTGGATCACCGCGCCCGGTACCTCGAAGCACCGGGCCTACCCCATCAGCGTCAACATCCGGGACACGATGGCCCATGCTCCTGCGGGTATGGGTGCCCTGGCTGCTCTCGGTGCTGCTGCGGGGGTGCCGAAGATCAAGATCACGAAGGCGCAGCTGGCCGACATGCGGGGGTTCCTGCGGGATGACCCGCTGGGCTTCCTGGAGTACGGCGCGAACGATGCCGAGATCGAGGTCGAGTACGTCTCCCGCCTGTGGGGCGAGGGGTACTCGGTGCCGATGACTCTGCCGTCGGCTGCGGCTGCGGCGCTGCGTGCGTCGGCCTCGGAGTACCTGGGGCTCGATGAGCGCGGGAGTGCGAAGTTCAACGCTCTGTTCTGCGGGCTTCGTACTGTGGACCTTGGTCTGACCGAGGCCGAGAAGGACAATCACCTCACCTACTACCGGGAGAAGGGCATGGAGCCGATCAACATGATGGCGGGGCAGTACCAGCACGCGAGTGCGTACAGCTACCGCGGCGGGTTCAACTCGTCGTCCGAGGTCGGGTGGATCTCGGAGAAGGCCTACGACCACGACCTGGAGAACGCCTACCCGACGGCGATGGCGATGGTCCCCGACCTCGACTTCACCGGCGAGCAGGGCTGCATCGCCAAGACGATCGAGAACACGGAGATGACGCCTCAGATGCTGGCCGATCCGCTGACGCCGTTCGTGGGTGAGGTCCGGTTCGAGTTCCCTGATGACGTGGAGCATCCCTGCATCCCGGTGCCTGTGGATGGGTCGGTGATCTACCCGCGCAGCTCGGAGGGGATCAACGGTGTCCATGTGCAGGGCCCTGAGCTGTGGCTGGCTCTCCAGCTGGGTGCTCGGGTCTACTGCCTGATGGGCTACTTCGGCCGGCCTCTGTACCGCGAGCCCCGGGTGATCTCGCGCAGCCTGCGCACTGCCGTGCGTCAGCTCATCGACGACCGGACTCGTGCGAAGAAGGAGTTCGGCAAGAAGTCGTTGGAGGAGCTGCTGTTCAAGACCGGCGTGAACAGCGGCTACGGCAAGGTGGCCCAGCAGGTGGCTCCTCAGCGGGCCTGGAACGCCATGGCGCAGGAGATGGGTGAGGTCGCCGGCTCCGGGATCACCTCGCCCCATCACGCGGCGATGACGACCTCCCTGGTGCGGGCGATGCTGCTGGCGACGATGAACCAGCTGCACGAGCTCGGGTACCACGTCTACTCGGTGACGACCGATGGCTTCATCACCGACTGCCCGCTCGACGTGCTCCAGGGCCTCGACCTGTACGGTCTCACCCCGCTGGTGCATGAGGCTCGGGTCGCGCTGACCGGCAGCTCGCAGATGTGGGACATCAAGCACGAGCAGGAGGGCTTCCTCAACGGCTCGACCCGGCTGAACATCTCCCGCTCCGTCGGTGATGCTCAGGCAGGGCAGATGGCCGGTGTCATGGCTCATGGTGGGTTCAAGGGCCTGGAGGGTGTGCAGACCGATTCCCAGGAGGATCGGGACTGGATGCACGACCTCTACGTCACCCGCACGGGCCGCCTGGTGAACAGCTACCGCCGGTTCACCCCGTTCTCGCAGCTCTCGGCCGCCGCCAATCGCAAGGACTTCATCTCCCGCGAGATCATGAAGAGGATGTCGATGGACTACGACATGAAGCGTGAGCCCATCGCTGAGTCCCTCACCATCGACCATGTGCCCACTTCCGACGGGTCGACGACCTTCGAGGTCGCTCGCGTGCGTACGAGGGCGTGGGACAGCGTTGCAGCGGCTCGGCATGGCAAGGCCACGGGCCGGGCGATGCCGGTGCTGCGCACGGGCGAGGACTGGCGGCTGTTCTTCACGAAGCTGGAGCACGGTGCCGCGGAGGGCCGGCGGATCTCTGATCTGAACCGCACGGTGCTGATGAGCATCCTCATCGGTCACCGTCGTGGCTCGTGGGAGATCCCGAACCTGTCCTCGTCGAACACGAGGACGTGGAAGCTGCGGTGGCTGTCGTCCTGGGGCCTTGGTGAGGTGAAGATGTCGGACTGGGACAACGCCCGCCGTCCTGAGCGTGAGTCCCAGATGCTCCCTCGTGAACGGCTGGAGCCCTGGCTGTCGCGGATGATGGCCCAGCCGGTGGGCACCGCGCCTGTTGCCGATGAGCTGGCAGATGTGGTGCTGGAGGATACCGAGAAGGATCTGATCTCCGCTCTCGCCTAAGCCTCACCACCCGAGCCCTGGCACCCCTGTGGTGTCAGGGCTCTGTCGTGCCCGTGCCCGACGGGGTATACCTCATCGAACAGGTGCTTCAGGCAGCGTTTCCCTGTACGATAGGGTCATCGGTGAAAGTCATCGAACAGATATGTCGGAGGGTCTAGATGTCGTCGAACAGTAAGGGGCAGATCGTGGGCTATGCCCGCGTCAGTGCCTCGGACCAGAACCTGGAGCGCCAGCTCTCGGTGCTGGGTCACGCTGACCGGATCTTCACGGAGAAGGCCAGCGGCAAGAGTCAGCGGGAGCGGCCCCAGCTGCGGCAGATGATCGACTTCGTGCGCGAGGGCGATCTCGTCGTGGTGAAGAGCCCCGACCGTCTGGCTCGTTCGACGATGGACCTGCTCTCGATCGTGAGCGGCCTGCGGGAGAAGGGCGTCGGCGTGCAGTTCGTCGACACGCCCACGCTGAACACCGACACGCCCCAGGGAGAGTTCATCCTCACGATCCTCGGTGCTGCGGCGCAGCTGGAGCGGGCGACGCTCCTGGAGCGCCAGGCCGAAGGCATCGCCCTGGCTCGTGTCCGTGGTGCGTATGACCGCGGGCCGAAGCTCAGCCCGGAGCAGGTCTCCCAAGCCCGTGAGCGGGTCTCTGCGGGTGTTCCGAAGGCGAAGGTGGCCCGAGACCTTGGAGTGGCGCGTTCGACGCTCTACGAGGCGCTCAACGGCACCGGGCGGTACGCCGATGGTGCGGAGGGGTCGAAGTGAGTCGACGGATTCCGTTCTGGCGCTGCTGGAAGTGCTCTGCCAGTGCGAACACCTACTGGCAGGTCGAGGGCGTGAAGGGCACCATCCGTGCCTGCGATGAACACCTCGGCCCGCTGCGGGAGGAGGCTCGTGCTGTGGCTCGTGATCGTGGGTTTCCTGGCACCGAGGTCTTCCGACACTCGCCCTATGGGCCTCGACGGGAGGTGGAGATGGGACATGTGTGTGCTTGGTGCGACCGCCGGGCGAGCTTCGAGATCGTGGCTCGCTGGTCATCGTTCTGGGCGTGCGACCAGCACGACGTGGAGATGGCGCAGGACTGCGCTGAGCGTGGAGTGAACATCATCGAGATCGTCGAGAGGCGATAGCACAGAGAGGAGGCCGTCATGGCTTCACAGGGAGTGGGCGACAAGCCCCAGATCGACCGCGAGAAGGCCGCTCAGATGCGTCGGCTGATGGCCGAGGGCGGTGACAAGGCCGTCGAGAAGAAGTTCGGTGCTGAGGCCAAGGGCACCGAGGAGTACCGCGAGGCGCAGCGCCAGCAGGAGGTGCGTCGTCGGCAGGCCCAGAAGCAGCGGGAGCGGGTGGTGGCCGAGCAGGCAGCTCGCTCGCACGCCCAGCAGCGGAAGTCGCCGGGCCAGGCCCAGGTCCAGACCAAGACCCAGACCGGGGACGCTCGGGCTCAGGCGCTCAAGGACCGGCAGAAGGAGCGTGAGCAGCAGCGGGATCGCCAGCGGGAGGGCGTGAGCCGCTGATCGCGCAGCAGAGAGCCCCGACACCTATCAGGTGCCGGGGCTCTTCTGTGTGCTCACGCCTTGCGGGAGGCGAAGGGGATGGCGTCGATGTCGACCAGCTTCACCAGCAGACCTGCCTCGTTGGCCGGGCCGGCGGCAGCGCCGGGGCGCTTGCCGCGCAGGAGCCGGCCCTCGTCGATGCTGCGGGGCAGCAGGTCGGTGGCAGCGATGGTCTCGGCCTTCTCCGAGGTCTGGGAGGTGCGGCCCAGGTGATCGACCGAGGTCTTCGCCCGCTCGCTCTGGCCGTACCACCAGGCGGCCTTTTCGAGCATCTCCTTCTCGGCTGCGCCGGTGAGGCACAGGACCGCGGGGAAGACCTCGCGCAGCTCCGTCATGCCGTCGGCCCCGTACCGCTTGGCGAACTGGCTGGTCGCCTGGACAGCGCACAGCAGGTGGATGCCCATCGCGCGGGACTCGGTGACGACGGTGGGCAGCTTCGGCCAGGGCATCGTGTTGCACAGCTCGTCGACGACCATGAGCAGGCGGGGCAGGCGGGTCGCCTCCGTCTGGTTGGCACGCCAGCGCTTCGAGATGAAGTCGATGCAGGACACGGCAGCCCCGGCGGCGACGCCGGTGGCCGGGGCGACGACGAACAGCGTGGCCCTCGGCGCGGCGAGCATGTCGGGGACGAAGGCCCGGTGCGTGCCGTCGCCGGCGACGGTGGAGCGCAGCCAGGGAGCGATCGCGCTCTTCATCGTGATCATGATCGAGTCGCGCTGCTTGGCGTCGAGCTTGATCGTGCTGGCGAGCTCGCCTGCGAGCATGGGGCTCACGTCTTTCAGCGCGCCGATGGCGTTGACCCAGCAGGGGCTCTCGGTGTCCGAGCTGTTGCCGTCCTCGTCGAGGTCGGGCGGGTCGAGCTTGCCGATGGCCTCCCGAGCCCATCCGATGCCGCGGTCTCCGGTGGCCCTCAGGATGGCTGCCAGCGGGGCGAGCGAGATGTTCTCCCAGAAGGGGTCGCCGCTGCCGCCCTGGTTGCCGCCTCCTGCGCCGGCAGCACCGGACTGCGTGAGGATGCTGGCGAGGTCGAGGGCGTCGTCGTCGCTGTGCACGAGCGCCGTGGGGTCGATGATCACGCGCTCCACGCCGGCGGGCAGGACATCTTCGGGGACCTCGCCCGAGAGGTCGAGCACGAAGGTGTTGCGACGGCCGGAGTTCTCGTGACGGCGCTCCAGGCAGAGGTCGATGAGGTCGGGCTTCGAGCTGACGGCGACGACGGGACCGTTCCACATGAGGATGCCGGGCCCGAGGACACGACGGCTCTTGCCGACGCCCGAGGGGCCGCTCACCAGCAGGTGGGGAGCCGTCTGTGCAGGCTTGCCGTCGATGAAGCCGCCGAAGGGCGTGGGCGGGGGCTTGTAGGGCCCCTGGTTGGGGCTGAACAGAGACATCAGCGGTTCTCCTTGTCATTGGCATCGCCCTTGCCGTAGCGGGCGCTCATGGCCATGCGGCCGATCTCGGCCCTCTCGACGCGGTACTCCTCGACGGCGGTCTCCAGCCGGCGGCGGAGGTCGTCGTCGGCGCTGTTGTCGAGGGCGTAGCCGAGCAGGGCGGTCGTGATGACGGAGATCGGTGCCCGGTGCCGGGCCGCCATCTCTCGGACGAGGGTGTCGGTGTTCTCGGGGATGGAGGTGGCGAATCGCGTGTTCCGGTCCATGGTGCTGCTCCTTGTGTAGTCGGGTTGCGCTGACTACTTCAGTCTAGTAAAGTTGTGCCCACAAGGCAACTACGCCTTGGGATACGAGAGGAGGCCCGTCATGGGCAAGTACATCCTGGTTCTGATCATCAGCCTCGTCGTGATCGGTGGGATCTTCAGCGTCGGGTACGTCGCCGGCGTCACCGCACAGAGCGGCCGCTTCTGCGAGATGCAGGAGGACCAGAGCACCGACGAGAAGATCTGCATCGTCGACGGCGTGACCTACGTGCCGGCCGAGGACGGTGATCGGTGATGAGCTCGCGGTTCGAGCAGGAGCGCGGCTCCTGGGTGCTCGCCCGGGCGGGTCACCGCCTCGGTGCTCGCCGCCGCGGCGAGAAGCTCATGGTCGTCGCCCGCCGGTCGGATCGGTACGAGGTCGGTGCCGGTGATGCTCTCTTCCAGGAGGTCACCACGCGCAACTTCATCCACCGTTCGGTCTTCCGCGAGGAGGGCGCTGCCAACACCGCCGGGTGGGCAGTGTTCACCGCGCTGTGGCTGCTGGCCGGTGCCGTGGTCCTCGGGATCGCGTTCACCGTCTCGCGCATCGCCTACGGGATCGGATGGGCGCTGGTTCCGCGCTTCGGTCGGATGACGATGCTGCCGTACCTGGGTGCGGTGTGGGTCATCGGTGGTCTCGGCGCTCTGACGCTGTACCTGACGAAGCCGGAGGGAGCGACGGCGTTCTGGTCGTGGTTCATGCTCGCGCAGGTCGTGATCGGCCTCGTGTGGGCTGCCTGGCTGGTGCGTGCCAACGGGTGGCCGGCAGTGGCCCGCCGCGAGAAGTCTGCGGGCAGCGGCTCGGTCAAGACGGTGGTCCTCGACAGCGTGTCGCCTGACGAGCCCGACGAGCAGGCCAGCACCGAGCAGGAATCGGGCGAGCCGGTCACCGCCGTCGACATCGAGCCCATCGAGTTGGAGCAGGAGGAGGAGCAGACGAGCAGGTAAGCAGCGATCGCCGGCCAGGGCGGTCAGAGACGACATCAAGAGCATCATCACGAGAACATCAGGAGGCCATCATGGCTAAGAGCAAGGGCGGCAAGGTCGTCGTCAACATCGAGCAGAACAACCGCATCTACCAGATCATCGCCACGCTGCTGCTGTGCGGCGCGATCGGCATGACGGCGTACGCACTGGCGAAGAACGGATGGTTGGAGCTGGCAGCGACCATGCTCACCATGTTCCTCGTTCAGCTCACGACGCTGCTGTTCAAGAACGGGATCATCGGACTCCCGGAGAAGCAGGACGACTCGGCGTTCAAGGGCACCAAGGGACTGCTGCGCACCATGGCCGCGGACTTCCGCGAGTGGCAGGCACGCTCTCCGATCTGGCGTCTGGCGGCGCTGGCGACGGGCTACACGCTGGGCTTCATGATCGCCCGGGCGGGCATCAGTCTGGCGCTGACGGTCTTCACCAACGTGTGGATCGCTGGAGCAGCCGCGGCGTTCCTCGCGTCGCTGATCATCTTCCCGTCGCTCATCGGCAATGCCACGAAGTTCCTGGCATCGAAGGCGACGGAGGGCAAGCCCGCGAAGGATGAGGAGAAGGAGATCGTCACCAAGGAGTTCGATCTCGACGAGGACTGATCCAGGGCAGAGCCCCTACCAGAGCAAGACCATCAGGTACACGACACGAAGGAGCACGACATGAGCACCAAGAGCACCACGACCAAGAGCACGAAGGCGGATCGTCTGGCCCAGCTGCGCGAGCAGGGGCTGTCGAACATCGAGGCCGAGATCCAGATCGCCCAGGAGGATGCGGAGGCCAAGATCGCCGCCCTCAAGGCTCGCCAGGCTCGGGAGGAGAAGAAGATCAGGGAGACGATGCTCGACCTCCTGGAGACGGAGCAGAAGGATCAGTTCGATGCTCTCCGCGCGAAGGCAGTCAAGAAGCGGGAGCAGGACGCGAAGGCCCGCTCGAACCGCACGCGGAGTGCTCGGGCGTCGGAGGCACCGGCTCAGGGACAGCCGGGCCTCGGTCAGAGCAATGAGTACCGGGACGGTGCTCAGTGATCTGAGCATCCGGTCATAGGAGAGACCCCATCGTCTGCGGACGGTGGGGTCTTCTTCATGTCCGGCTACTGGAGCACACGAGCTTGCGAGGGTGCTCCAGTGTGCTAGGGGTCCAGGGGAGGCGCAGCCGTCCCCTGGCAAGCCTCATCTGTGGAACGAGCGCCAGCGATGTTTCACAGATGAGTAGCTTGCCGCTCACTTCTCTGGCACAATCGTAGGGGAGACATCGGGAGCACGACGGAGGAGGGGTCACGATGACGAACAACGTGCCAGAGGCGAGGCGACCTAGCCGGGGCGAACACCTTGCCGCGCGATTCGACGAAGGAGAAGCGCGACGTGTCAAGGAGTTCGTCTCGGCGACGGGCGTCTCGGTTTCGGCGCTCGTCAGAGCGTCGGTCCTCGACGCAGTCGAGGGCAGGGGTGGTGAGCGCGTCGGCCGGGCTATCGAGCACAGCGCGCGGCCGTCGGAGGACGACACGACGACGAAGGAGGAGAGTCGTCGTCTTCGCACCGAGGTGAACCGGGTGGGCGTGCTGTTCAACCAGACGGTGCGCCGGGTCAACATCGACGGTGCTGGTGTCCTGAACGACGAGAGGGTGCTGGAGCAGCTGGTCGAGGTCGGCAAGGTGCTGCGCGAGGTGCAGGAGAGTCTGGGAGGTTCACGATGGCCGTCATGAGTCTGCGGCGGGGCACGAACCTCGGAGACGCTGTGCGGTACGTCGAGCGTGGGAAGAGTGGCTCGGCGGAGCGCAAGGAGCACGAGAAGAACGGCACCGACAGGATGGCGGCCGTGATGATGGACACCGAGACCCTGGATGAGTTCATCGAGAGGGGTGAGGGTCTCGCAGAGGCCAACGGTCGCAAGGTGCAGATGCGGTCGATGGTGCAGAGCTTCAGCAAGGAGGAGTTCGACCCGAACAACCCCAGTGACGTGAAGTACGTCAACGAGCTGGGGTATGCGTTCGGCAAGGAGCTGTTCCCCAACAGCGATGTGCTCTCGGTGACGCATGTCGACGGGGTCGGCGGTCATCCGCACAACCACGTCTTCATCCTCAACCACGACAACGAGACGGGGAAGGCGCTGACGCTGTCGAACATGCACGACTATCTCCGACACCGCCACGACAAGTTCCTGGAGGAGCGGAGCCTGGACGTGGTGGAGCGCACGGCGAGCATCGACAAGTACGCGGTGTGGGAGGCGCGTCGTGAGGGCAACGACCTCGGTGAGTTCGATCAGGAGCTCGGAGACAAGATCGAGGAGGCGCTGCTCGACAAGCGCAGCCAGGACGAGACCTCCTACCGGGCTGTGCTCGGGGAGAAGGGCATCGAGCTGGTCTCCACGGAGCACACCATCAAGCGGGACACGGGTGATCGCAAGAAGGGTGATGTCGTCGTCGGGTGGACGTACAAGATGCTCGACGAGACGGGGGGCAAGCCGAGGATGCGTCGTCGGAAGGCGTCATCACTGAGCACCGAGTTCACGAGGGACGGCTCGAAGGAGATCTTCGAGCACAACAAGCAGCGCAGCGCGGTCAGCGCGACGCGGACGAAGAAGCCGACGGCCACCATCAGTGACCCGGAGGAGATCAGGACCATCGGCCAGGGGCACGAGCTTCCCGGCCAGGACAACGACAGGAGTGAGGATCATGGGATCGAGGGACAGGGACAGCAGCCGGCCGTCGGTGCTGGAGCGCGCGGAGCAGGAGACGACGCAGACGATGCTGGCAAGCGTGCTCGAAGCGGTCGAGGAGATGAAGAGCGAGCAGCAGACGCTGTCGCGCCGGATGATCGGAGTCTCGGAGGAGATCAGGACCTCGAAGAGCTCGAACGACGACTCGCAGCTCAGCGAGAGGCTCGACGGGATGAGCGAGCGCGTCGGGAAGCTGACGAAGCTCGTGAGCGAGATCGGCGCAACGCTGAGCGACGAGCAGCAGGTGCAGATCGCCGACGGGACCTCCGTGAAGAAGTCGGATCTCGACGCGCTGAAGATCGCGCGCGAGACGAGCGAGAAGCTGGAGGGCTGGAGCTCTGAGATCGAGAAGCTGCGGGTCGAGGTCTCCCGGAAGTCTCAGCTGAAGGTCGACGAGTCCAAGGTCGCCGGGGTGATCACCGATCGTCTGGAGACCGAGATCGACACGGTCGTCACCAAGAGCACCGAGAAGCTCCAGGAGCGCCTGGGAGAGCACGTGACGCGCCTGGAGGCCGAGAGCACCGAGAAGCTCGACGAGACCCTGGAGAAGCTCGCACGGGCCACTGCGGCCTTCGAGAAGTTCGAGGGCAAGGCAGCCCGCCTGGGAGCCTCGCTCACGTGGGCGGGAATCGGGCGGGTGGCCGCGGCAGCCGTGCCCGTGTTGCTGGTGCTGCTGGTGCTGGCGATCACCGTCGGGGCCGCCGGCCAGATGCTGGGGCTCTACCCGATCTACTCGTGGGTGTGGGAGAGCTTCGAGGCAGCCGAGGCGTGGTGGTCCAAGCTGCTGATCGCGCTCGGCGGTGTGGGCTCGGCAGCAGGGCTGCTGGCGCTGGCGCTG
>CAYTIR010000066.1:0-11323 GCA_964437955.1 uncultured Staphylococcaceae bacterium | reverse complement strand
TGATACAGTGGTAACACTTTATAATTCTGGAAAAGCGGTTTTTCAGGGAAGAGATGCTGATTTGGCAGCTGATTTTTGGATTGAAACTGAGAAAATTAATTCTGGAAGTGCCAAGGTAAGTAGTAGTGATGAAAAAAAAGAAAAGAAAGAGGCCCGTAAAAGACCTCTTTCCATAGTAATTTTGGTTCTTCAGACCATAAAGTTCTTCAATTGGTTTCATGATCACTTTGTTAAGGTCCTGGATCAGCTGACTCATTTTCTGTTCAGCTTCCATCAGTGATTTGATATTTTCGTCTTTCTCGATATCTTCAGCAGATTGCTGTGCTTTCTGTACCTCTTCTTCAAGGATTTCTTCACCCTGCATCTGTTTTTGTTGAAGATTCATTTGAATTTCCCTGAAATCATCAAAAAGTGCTTTGGACTCGGGATTTTCATTTACTTTACCGTAAAATTCCTTCATATTTTTAAATTCTTCGGATTCACGGAGTGCACTCTCAAGTGCATTCGCCTGATCATATACGTTGACTGTCATTAGATTAAAACTCCTTTTACACAAGATATTACTACTTTAACACACTTGTCACGCTTATAAAAATGCTACGATGACCCCTTGTAAAATTCCAATGACTCCTCCCAATACGAAGCCGAGAACTTTAATCATTTTGAATTCCTTGTCCGCAATGTCGAATACTAATTTTTCAATATAGCTCAGTTCAAAACTGTCAATCTGTTTTTTTATCACTTGCGCAAGATGAAGCTTCTCAAATATCCTTCCTGTGTTTTTACCTAAATAATCGACAATATTATCAAGCAGCCTGTACTTGCCCCGGGCTTTGAAGGATTCAAACATTTCCGGATTGAATTCAGCGATCGGCCTGTCCAGTAACCCATTGACATCAATCCGTTCCTTCAGTACTTCAGAGACACTTCCTGTAAGGTTCCTTCGATCCTTATCGCTCAGCAGATCACTCAGCTCGTACTCCTTAAGCTTTACATACTCATCCTGTATGATCCTTATTTGTATCTCTGTCATTTTAGGGTGGTGAAGGAGTTTAATCAATTCACGCTGAATATTTTCAACAATCGATTCCTTGCTCATAATATATTTTATTGATCTCGCTACTTTTCCACGGTTTTCTATGAATTCGTCCGTCATGGTATACAGGTCCTCATACCCTTTTTCAGATTCTATATATTCTTCAACTTTCCGGATGATCTGTGGCTGGAGGGAATTCAATTTTATATCCATCGTTTTCATAGCATCCGGCGGAATCAGCTCATGAATTTTTTTATGATACAGTCTATCCCCTTCTGAAGCCACCTTATCTTCGATCTCCCTGTTAAAACTCGATGCCACTTTTTCCGACAGTCCTTCACTAAGGCGTTCCAAAAAATACCTTACTGATAATTGCTCATTTTCAATCGTATCGATCTGCTTATCTATAAAAAGCATAATAAAGTTCCTGGTTTCAGGACTTTCAATTTTTCTAATGAATACATCAGGTGTCAATAGATGTCCAATGATGATTTCCCCCAGTTTTCCGGAAGCTTCATCCCTCCTTGTTGGAATAACCCCTGGAGTAAAGGGCAGCCTGCGTCCAAAAAGGTATTTTGCCTCATACGGTTTGAACAGCATTTTAATGGCGAGTATATTTGTCAGTCCGCCGATGAAAGATCCGATGATGCCCATGAATATTATTAATGTGAATGCATTCAAACGATCACCCCTCCTTGAATATTGTCATTATCCTACAAAACGCCCCAAAGACAAAAGAAAAGCACCTTCCGGTGCTTTATTGATATATTTTATACAGGCTGCAAGTCTGTCTGCCTCAAGAAGAACGTACGGATTTCACGTTCGATATAAGAAGCGTGAACCGGTCGGTTCATTGGATTAAGCACTCTGTATATATTGTTGCTCTTATTGTATTCCAGGCAGAAACCATTCTTTCTTTCAATTTCTTCCCAGTATACCGCTTCACCCTCATAGTTCGGATATACACAATGCCCTCTGGATATCACCTGTGCGAGCTCCAAAGGATCCCCACCGAAAGTATTAGTCAATACTTCACTCTCTCTGAATAAAGCACATAATGAAATGCATGTTGTCCAATTTGGAAGAATACGTTCTTTCTCTATTTGCACGAGCGTTTTCTTGGAAAGCCCGATAGTATGACTCATTGAGTCCTGTGTGTAACCCGCTTCAGTCCTTACCATTTTGAACTTGGACTGTAATATTTCAGTAAAAAGCTGTTTATCCATTTCTTTCTTCCTTTCATGTCTGCCTACTATATTGTAATATTTCCATGCTATAATAATACACTTTTAATATAATAATATATTTCAGCGAAAATTAAAAGGGGCATGTATCATTATTCACCAAGTGTTCATGATATGCCCCTCTTAATTATTCAATTATTACAGTTGTTCTAAACGTTTGGTTTAGTACTTTTCAATCCTTTTTTCTCTTCTTTGACGTCCTGCTGATGATCCAGCACTGTTGCTATCGCTGCATCACCGGTAATGTTCGTCATCGTCCTTGTCATATCAAGAAGTCTGTCGATACCAATGATGATACCGATTGCTGCCGGATCAAGTCCTACAGCCGTAAGCACCATTGCAAGCATTACAAGGCCGACCCCGGGAACACCGGCAGTACCGATGCTTGCGATTGTTGCGATAATGACTACAGTCACCATCTGCATGATTGTAAGATCCACACCTGAAAGCTGTGCGATGAATACTGTTGCAACCCCCTGCATGATGGCAGTACCATCCATATTGATTGTTGCACCAAGCGGCTGCACGAAGCTTGAAATTCCTTTACGGATACCCAGCCTCTTCTGAGCCGTTTCCAAAGAAATTGGAAGAACCGCACTGGATGAGGATGTACTGAATGCTACCCCCATCGCTGGAGCGAACTGTTTGATGAACCAGATAAAACTTTTTTTGGCCATAAACTGTATCATCGATCCATAAATTAATGCCATATGGACAAACAATGCAAGAAGCACACAGATAAAGTACAGACCCAACTGCTGTATCGCATCGAACCCTGCCTGTGTGAATGCAGTGGCAACCAGCCCGAATGCACCAATTGCAGCAAAGTATTTCATGATTGCAAGAACAATCCACATGACAACTTCATTCGCCTGTTCAAATAATTTCACCAGGCCGCCGATCTTATCTTTGACGGAAATCATGGCAATACCGATGAACACCGCAAATGCAATGACCTGGAGCATGTTGTCCGTCGCCATCGCGTTTAAGACATTCGTCGGGATTATGTTGATAATCGTCTGGTCGACTGTCTGTTCAATTGCCTTGCCGGTCTCTCCGCCTTCAAGTTCTGATGTACGGTATTCTGACACTTCATCTGAATCGAGAAGGTCTGATTGTCCTACACCGGGATCTAAAATGTTTGCCAGTGTCATGGCAATAGTAATGGCGATTCCCGTAGTCACTAAATAAAATGCAAGTGTCTTGATACCAAGACCACCGAGTGTTTTAGGGTCCCCGACATTATATACACCCAGAACAATGGATATGAACACAATTGGAACTACCATCATGAAAATCATGTTAAGGAACAATTGTCCGATTACATTGAATATGTATTGGTCGATCCATTGTACCCATCCCTGGTCGGCCATAGGACTGAGAATTGAACCAATCGCTATACCTAAAATCAAACCTGTTACGATATACAGAGTCATTCTGTTACCGACTTTCATATATATCCCCCCATAACTTTGAAAGTACTTGTATCATTATAAGACTATGAATTCATTTTTGTAAACCAATATTTTGTAACCGTTTACTCCCATACCCTAATGGCCAGAATCAAAACTCCACAATATTGTATTTTATGGCATATATCACTGCCTGGGTCCTATCCGAGACCTCTAACTTATTGAGTATATGACTCACGTGGGTTTTTACTGTTTTTTCGCTGACAAACAACGCTTCCCCTATTTCTTTATTCGATTTACCTTTGACTATTTCTTTTAAAACTTCGATTTCCCTTGTGGAAAGAACATTCTTTTCATGCGGCATATCCCCTTCCCTGTCAATCACTTCCAAAATATTCGGGTGGATAACCTTTTCTCCTTCTATCACATCTTTGATGGAAGCTATCAGTTCCTCCGCTTCCATTTCCTTTATAATATAACCGTCAGCCTGGGCGGCAAAAACAGGGCGTATATACTCCTCGCTCGTATAGCTTGAGAGTACAAGCACCTTGATATGCGGGTATTGTGCTTTTATCTGCCTTGTCACTTCGATGCCGTCCATTTCAGGCATTACCAGGTCAAGCAGGACCAGGTCTACCTCCTCATGATCCGAGGACAGGAACTCCAGTGTCTCCGCACCGGTGCCGAAATCATCGACAACTCTTATATCATCTGTCGTGGAAAGCAGGAATTTCATACCTTCCCGGACGATATGGTGATCATCCGTCATTATTATTTTATACATTTTAGGATTCTCCTCTCGGTATGGAAACTTTTATAGACGTTCCCTGACCCTGTTTTGATTCAATGTCCAACTTTCCTCCAAGCTTTTTCACCCTGTCTTTCATATTCCCAAGGCCATAGCTGTACCCACTTTTTTCTTTCTGGTCAAAGCCGATGCCTTCATCTTTTATCCCTATCAGAAGTTCATCCGGTTTGGAGACTATGCTGATTGCCGCCTGATTGGAACCGGAGTGTTTCCGGACATTGTTCAGCCCTTCCTGCATCACTCTGTAAAGGCCGATTTCCACATTGTCCGGGACGTCATAGAAGCCCGTCACACTGACTTCGAGTTCCAGACCGAGAAGTCCTGCATACTTCTCTATGGCATCGATGATACCCTCTTCCAGACCGATCGGCTTCAGCTGCCAGATCAGTGCCTTCATTTCACTCATGGCATGCTTTGAAGTATTTTCTATGGAATCAAACGCATCGGACAGTTTTTCCCTGTCTTTAAGATTTTTGGCCGCATGGGAAGTGATGCCTATCGAAAACAGCATCTGATTGACCGAATCATGAAGATCGCGGGCCAGACGCTGGCGTTCCCGGATTATCATGTTTTCCTGTTCCTGGGCGTTCAGTTCAATCCGTTTTAAAGTCGAACCGATCTGGAAAGCGACGGATTCCAAAAGATCCAGTTCATCTTTGGCAAACTGCTCTGTGTCCGGACTCGCTACATTGAGCAGACCGAATGATTCATCACCTGAGAGCAGTGGGACTGTGGCATGATGGGTGATATTGTTGTTTTCCCCAGGATATGCCATCCTGGCCTTTTCCAGACGGGAACAGACGAATATGTTCGTCGCCCGTTCAAGTTCCCTGTTGTTGTATTTGTTGACGCACCAGCATTTCCCCTCACAGAGATGATGATACCCTTCTTTTTCAAGAGAAGGCGGCAGCTGATAGTGCGCCTTCAATTCGGGATTCCCCTCACTATCTATGAAAAACAGCCAACCGGTTTCAAACTCAGAATGGTCGACCAGCAGTTTCAGCGCCCCCTCTATCATGGTGTCCCTATCGGTTTCTTCATTCAGGAATTCTGCAATATCTTTCAAAAGCTGCAGTTTACTTTTCATAAGTCAGTCCCCCGCCGTATTTAAAGTTACTCAATTTGTAAAATTATTGTTACCATCTATGCAGAGGTATATTTTATAATGATATAGTATGAATTACATACCAGTCCAGGACAGGAGGTCAAGGATGGACCGCAGAAAATTATATCTACAATTGCTGTTCTTCACTTCGCTCATCGCAACCATGGGCTCTCTCTACTTCAGTGAAGTCAGACAGTATGTTCCATGTGAATTCTGCTGGTACCAGCGCATTCTCATGTACCCTATCGTCGTCATTTCGCTCATTGCCCTGATAAGGCAGGATTTCGGTGCAAAATATTATATCCGTGCCCTAAGTATACTCGGTATCCTCATGGGAGGTTACCATTACGCACTCCAGAAAGTGAGTTTTATCGGAGATGGTATGGCAGCCTGTGAGGGAGTGTCATGTACAGTTCAATATATAAACTGGTCCGGTTTCATCACCATACCCTTCCTGTCATTCATTGCATTTACCATCATTTTGATTTTAACATTTCTGATCAAAAAAGATTAAAGGAGAAATTTAAATGGGAAACAAAGTATTTTACGGCATCATTGCCCTGGTCGTCGTCATATTTGCCGGGGTGTTCATCTTCATGAGCAGCGGCTCCGACGATCCGGAATCCCTCAGTGAATCGGGCTATTATCCATACACGGACAAAGAACCCGGTGAACTTGAAGGTTCAACGATCGACAAGCTCGACAACGAGGACTACCACCACAATAAAACACCGGATGAAGTAAAAGAGACTGTGGGCTCGGGTGAAGGCGAATTCGTTTATTTCTGGAGTCCTACATGCGTGCACTGTGAAGCTGCGACACCGTTCCTGATGGATGCATTCAATTCAGAAGACCAGGATATCACACAGCTGAACGTCCTTGAATACCAGCAGGCTTGGCAGGATTACCAGATTGAGGCGACACCTACACTCATCTACTTCGAAGATGGTGAGGAAGTCGACCGGTTCACAGGGAACCCCGGCAATTCCGAAGATTATGTATCATTCATCAACGCCATGACCGGAGAAGACTAGATGAAGTTTACTGTGAATGAACGGTTCGATTCGATGACACTTGAAAATATGCTTAAAGCGCTGCATGTTCCGAAAAAAGAAATGCACCTTCTGAGGATGTCAAAGGACATCGTTATCAATGACGAAAAAAAGCCGCTCGACAGCACTCTGTCGGCAGGTGACATAGTGATTCTGCCAGATGATCACGGTCCGAGCAGCTATAAACCGAGCTACCGCGCCTGCGAGATACTGTATGAAGACAGATACCTGGCAGTTCTTCTGAAACCGAGAGGTGTCAAAACCCATCCGAATGAGATGCATGAAACGAACACTCTGATGAATCATGCGATCTACACGCTCGATACCCCCTATCTTGAGCCGGTCCACAGGCTGGATCAGGAAACAAAGGGTGTACTGCTCGTGGCGAAGCATCCGCTCATCAAAAAGATGCTCGATCACATGCTTGCCGCAAGGGAGATAAAAAGAACATACATTGCAAGGGTCGATACTAAGAAGCTGATTGAACCGCAGACGATCAGCCAGCCGGTTGCCAAAAATCCGAAAGAGCGCAACAAGTACCATGTAACGGAGAAAGGCAAAGAGGCGGTCACCCACATCCTTGGTTCCAAAGTGCATCAGGATTACTGCGAAATTGAAATCGAGCTTGAAACAGGAAGGACCCACCAGATAAGAGTCCACCTTGAACACATCGGCCTGCCCGTCATCGGAGATACACTGTACGGCGGCGCAACACTCCGCGACCTGCAGCTCTTCAGCTACAGGATCGCATTCATCCACCCGATAACACAACAGGAAATCCTTGTCCAACTGGACAGGGAAACAATATGACAAAAGGCAGATCAATCAGATCTGCCTTTTGTCATATTTGCACTTTTATACTTTCAAGGACATTTTCAAGCAGTTTTCTGCCATCGGCCGAGCCGATGGATTCCGGATGGAACTGCACGCCTTCAAGAGGCAGGTTCCTGTGCCTTATGGCCATTACCTCCCCTTTTTCATTCTCTGCGCTCACTTCAAAACAATCCGGCAGTGAAATTCTGTCTACTACAAGTGAATGGTAATTCATGACTTCTGTCCCCTGCGGCATCCCATGGAATATCCCCGTCCCGTCATGATGGAGCTGTGAAGTCTTCCCGTGCATCAGCCTGCCTGTTTTTACGATATCAGCACCGAAGGCATGGGCAATCGACTGATGTCCCAGGCATACCCCGAAAATCGGAATGATTCCTTTGAATTTCTCTATCACTTCAAGCGTCATCCCTGTCTGTTCAGGTGTACGCGGTCCCGGGGACAACAGTATAAGCTCGGGCTGCAGCGCCTCTATTTCATTGAGCCGGACCGCATCATTCCTTCTGACTGTAATATCTTCGCCGCGCTCTCCAAGAAACTGGACGATATTGTAGGTAAAGGAGTCATAGTGGTCGATCATATATATCATATTATCTTCCTCCCGCGGATTTTAAGGACAGTGACTTTTCCCTGAACACGAGCTCCGCCAGATGGACGGCTTTTGCAAGTGCACTCGCCTTATTGATCGTTTCCTGATACTCTGATTCAGGATCAGAGTCTGCAACAACACCGGCGCCTGCCTGAATGTAAAGATCATTTCCGGTCAGGGTCATCGTCCGTATTGTTATACATGAATCCATATTGCCATCGAAACCGAGATATAAAATACTGCCGCCGTATAGGTTTCTCGGTGTCGGCTCAAGTTCCCTCAAAATTTGCATCGCCCTTACCTTGGGCGCGCCTGAGAGTGTGCCGGCCGGGAAGGAAGAGATGAATGCATCAATCGGGGAAACTTCTTCTCTCAAGTCTCCATTCACTTTACTGATGATATGCATCACTTTGGCAAACCTTCCAATAGTCATGTAATCACTGACTTCTACAGAACCATAGACCGCGACCCTTCCGATATCATTCCTCGCGAGGTCTACAAGCATGCGATGTTCTGCAATCTCTTTTTCATCATTGAGCAATTCTTCCGCGAGCCTGTCATCCTCTTCCTCTGTTTCTCCCCGTTTCCTGGTGCCTGCAATGGGATGGATTTCAAGCTTTCCCTCCTGCACCTGCAACTGCCTCTCAGGAGAACTGCCGATCACTTCAACACCGTTGAACTTTAAGTAGTACATATACGGCGATGGATTCACATTCCTTAATACCCTGTATAGTTCAAACCCACTTCTATCAGTCCTGGTATGGAATCTCTGTGAAAGGACTGCCTGGAGGATATCCCCTTCCCTGATATACTCTTTTATTTTCCGGACATCTTCTTTGAATTTATCTTTCTTATAATTGCTTTCCATCTTTTTAGCAGGGCTTTCATACAAGCCGACCGGCATCATGAGATCTGAAAGCTCACTATTTTTAACCAGTCGGTCCCTGATATGCTGAATATTGTGATTTGCCCTGTCATATATTTCCCGGCTGGGCCCGTTTTGATCTATTCCCGCAAAAGTCAGTATGGTAATCTTTCTCGTCCGATGGTTATATGCAAGCAGGGTCTGACAGAATAAAAGATGATAATTTGAAAGCTTTTCCTCTGTCGCAATCGCTCTTGGGACAGGCTCAAAGTCAGAAATGGCATCATAGCTGATGTAGCCGACGCCGCCTCCTTTGAATGGAATATCAATGTCGGGAATCTTCACGTTCAACTCAGCGAGCACTGCATCGAATGCATCTTCAAATGAGGGTTTTGTCGCCTCAAAGCCATTCTGTATATCCCTAATAATGAATTCATCATTTACCTCTGCCACATCTATCATGGGATCTATACCAATAAATGAGAAGTTGGACCACGGAGATCCGGGTTCCTGACTTTCCAGCATATAGACAGCTTCCTCCCCCAGAGCATGAAACATGTGGACCGGTGTCAGTACATCAGTATAAAAAGACTGTACGACCGGCACTGTACGGTAATCTTCCGCATCATTTAAAAATTCTTCATACGTGGTCATCTCATCACCTCATTTATTTTATTCAAAACATATGTAAATAGTCTATACAATTCAGAAAACAAAGTCAAATGACACAAACACCAGAAATCCGGCACTCCAGTATTCCTGGTTCGATCCGTGACTGATTCTTTAAATCACTATCGGTCATACGAACGTTCTGTAAAATTAGGCTGAAGCGTTTTATATTGTAATGAATGTATATTATCATTAAAATTGCTACAGAAGGAGTGTTATAATGCATGGAAAAAAATTTTTAAAAGCAAGTTTAGTCGGACTGTTATTGTTATCGGCATGCAGCAATGATAATGGACCATCTCAGGCGGTTTCCGAAAAACAAAATACAGGTAAGGAAGCTGAAGAAAATGAGAAACCAGTTGCTTCTGATGAAGACATCAATAATCTGAAGAAGAAATTCAAAGGTATGGAAAATGATGATTTCATCGAATCCATCGAACCTCTAAATGATGATTATTCAGAAATTGTGATTCATATTGACGAAAATGCGGCAAACTTGGATGAAGAAACGATGACTTCCAAAATCAGAGGGATAGGAGAATCTGTAAGGGGAAGCACTGCAGGCATATTGCATGACGGCGCTGACGATAAACTGCCTGTTGTTGAATTCAGGAATTCAAACGATGACATAGTTGGAAAATACGAAAGCCGATCAAGAGAGGCAGAAATCAAATTCAACTGGTAATATGTATACCCTGGTTTTTTCTTTTACAGAACTTTACCGTCTCCCCGAAAAAACAAAAAGGCATCCAGACGAAGTGTGCGACCGGCATCCAGCACACACTTCATTTGAAAACCTTTATACTATCTTACAATATATCTGTTTTATCATAATTCTTTTCAGTTGCTTCATGTTTAGTATCATGCATCTGATCGTGCTATTCGGACAGCACTGACTTCACTTTTTCAAGCGCCCAGTCAAGGTCTGCTTTTGAAATGACGAGCGGCGGGGCAAAGCGGATGACCGTTTCGTGCGTCTCCTTGCAGAGGATGCCGAGTGCTTTCAGCGCTTCACAGTACGGACGCGCCGGCTCCGCCAGCTCCACACCGATGAAGAGGCCGCGGCCGCGGATTTCCTTGATGGCCGGGTTGTCGATCTTCTTGAGTTCCGCCTTGAAGTATTCGCCCAGTTCGTTGGAGCGCTCCACCAGATTCTCGTCGATCATGACATCAAGCGCCGCTTCCGATACGGCGCAGGCCAGCGGGTTGCCGCCGAACGTGGAACCGTGGGAGCCCGGATTGAACACTTCAAGCACTTCCCTGTCGGCAACGACGGCTGAAATCGGGAACACCCCGCCGCCGAGTGCCTTGCCGAGGATGTAGACGTCCGGTTTGACATTATCCCAGTCCGTTGCGAACAGTTTGCCGGAGCGGCCGAGTCCTGCCTGGATTTCATCCGCCACGAACAGCACGTTGTGCTCATCACACAGGTCGCGCACTTCTTTCAGGAAGCCTTCCGGCGGAATGTTGATGCCTGCCTCGCCCTGGATCGGCTCCAGGAGGACGGCCGCTGTATTGTCATTGATCTGTGCCTTGATCTGCTCGATATCACCGAAGTCCACGAGCTTGATGCCCTCAAGCAGCGGGCCGTAGCCGCGGCGGTATTCCGCTTCGGATGACAGGGAGACGGCAGCCAGTGTACGGCCGTGGAAGTTCTGGTTCATCGCGAGGATCTCCGCTTTGTCTTCCGCCACGCCTTTGACATCATCCGC
>CAYTIR010000065.1:1632-11797 GCA_964437955.1 uncultured Staphylococcaceae bacterium | reverse complement strand
TGGTACCGGATAGGGAACGGCCCTGTCTGCGAGTGTCTACACCGGAAGTGTCAAGCGCACCGCGCACGATGTGATAACGTACACCTGGCAGGTCTTTTACACGTCCGCCACGGATTAGTACCACACTGTGTTCCTGGAGGTTATGTCCGATACCAGGAATGTATGCATTCACTTCGATATTATTTGAAAGTCTCACACGAGCATATTTACGCAAAGCGGAGTTCGGTTTCTTAGGAGTCATCGTACCTACACGTGTGCAGACACCACGTTTTTGTGGAGCAGTTTCGTTGGTAACGCGTTTCTTAAGACTGTTGAACCCTTTATTCAAAGCTGGTGAGTCTACTGATTTTGATTTAGACTGACGAGATTTTCTAACGAGTTGGTTAATAGTTGGCATGTTATTCCTCCTCTCTTTTCTTAATCCCACACATCCAGGTGGTTCATTTTTTGGGTATAAAAAATGTGTAAGAAAAAATTCTTACATTTCAACATTTTGTATCTCTACGGAAGGCACAAAATCCCCCACATAGAGTAACCTTAATTATAGTATCATCCGTACTTTGCAAAGTCAAGAACTATCATTTTAAAATTTCCCTGTTCGCAATATTATTTATAAAAAAATAAAGCCGGGGACATAGCCCCCGGCCAAATTGTTATTTCAAAGAGTATTACTCTTCGATCAATACTTCTTCCTGTACTGTTTCGACAGGTTTTGCTTCAACATCAATTTCAACATCACGGTATTTTGGCATGCCGGTACCGGCAGGAATCAGCTTACCGATGATGACGTTTTCTTTGAGTCCAAGCAGTTCATCACGCTTACCTTTGATTGCAGCATCCGTAAGTACTCTTGTTGTTTCCTGGAAGCTGGCTGCAGAAAGGAAGCTTTCTGTTTCAAGGGATGCTTTTGTAATCCCAAGAAGTACAGGTTTTGCTGTTGCAGGACGTTTACGCTTCTTGAAGATGTCTTTATTGGCATCCGTAAACTGATGGATGTCCACTAGAGCACCCGGCAGAAGTTTAGTGTCCCCTGCATCAATGATCCTCACTTTTCTGAGCATCTGTCTTACCATGACCTCAACGTGCTTATCATCGATTTCAACACCCTGCATACGGTATACTTTCTGAACTTCTTTGAGCAGATACTCCTGAGTACGGTTCAAACCAGCAATTGTCAGCAGTTCTTTAGGTTCGATTGAACCTTCGTTCAGCGGCTGGCCCGGTTCGACCGCATCGCCGATATCCACAATTAGTCTGGCAGTGGCAGGGACGGTATACGTCTTAGTTTCCTGCTCACCTTTTACCTTGATTTCCTGCTGGCGGTCTTTCACGATTTCGATATCAGTAACGGCACCACGGATTTCAGAAACCATGGCCTGACCTTTCGGATTACGGGCTTCAAACAGCTCCTGGATACGCGGCAGACCTTGAGTGATGTCACTTCCTGCTACACCACCTGTGTGGAAAGTACGCATTGTAAGCTGTGTACCCGGCTCACCGATGGACTGTGCTGCGATTGTACCAACCGCTTCACCCGCCTCGACTTTTTCACCAGTTGCAAGGTTTTTACCATAACAACGTTCACATACACCATGACGTGTATTACATGTGAATGCAGAACGGATATAAACTTCTTCGATACCGCTGGCCACAATTTCCTTGGCAAGTTCTGCTGTAATCAGTTCATTGGAATGAACAAGAACTTTGTCAGTTTCAGGATGTCTTACCGTTTCTTTAGAGTAACGACCTTCCAGACGGTCAATCAATGGTTCAATAAGTTCGGACCCTTCCGTAAGAGCGGAAACAAACAGCCCTTTATCTGTACCACAATCTTCTTCGCGGACGATGACATCCTGCGCCACATCAACAAGACGACGTGTCAGGTAACCGGAATCGGCAGTTTTAAGTGCTGTATCCGCCAGACCTTTACGCGCACCGTGAGTAGAGATGAAGTACTCGAGTACTGTCAGACCTTCACGGAAGCTTGATTTGATTGGAAGTTCAATGATTTGTCCGGATGGGTTGGCCATCAGACCACGCATACCGGCAAGCTGTGTAAAGTTAGATGCGTTACCACGTGCTCCGGAGTCGCTCATCATGAAGATAGGGTTCAGTCGGTCCAGTGACTGCATCAGACGGTCCTGAATAACATCTTTCGCTCTCGTCCAAAGTTCAATGACAGTACCATAGCGCTCTTCTTCTGTAATCAGACCGCGGGTAAACTGTTTTTGCACCTTCTCAACTTTTTCTTCCGTTTCGTCAATGATCACCTGTTTATCAGGCAGAACGACGATATCAGATACCCCTACTGTAATACCTGCTTTGGAAGAATATTTGAATCCAAGGTCTTTCATCAAGTCCAGCATTACGGATGTCTCAGTAATGTGGAATTTGTTGAACACTTCAGCAATGATCTGACCGAGGAATTTCTTGTTGAATGGTTCACCAATCGGCGTTTCTTCAAATTTGGATCTAAGTCCCTCTTCTCCCAGTTCGGAAGCTTTGATGAAGTAACGGTCCGGTGTCTTGAATTCAAGGTTTTCCCGGGTCGGCTCATTTATATAAGGGAAGGAAGGCGGCATAATCTGGTTGAAGATGACTTTACCTGTAGTCGTCATCAGAATCTTGCCTTCGTTCTCTTCGGAAACCTTTTCAACCTCATAAGCGTTTGTATGCACACCAATACGAGTGTGGAGCCCTACATAACCATTCTGGTATGCCATGACAACTTCGTTGGCATCTTTGAATATGTGTCCTTCACGCTTTTCATTTTCTCTTTCCAGAGTCAGGTAATAGTTACCAAGTACCATATCCTGTGATGGTGTAACAACCGGTTTCCCGTCTTTCGGGTTAAGAATGTTCTGTGCTGCAAGCATCAGCATACGCGCTTCTGCCTGTGCTTCTTTAGAAAGCGGCACGTGAACGGCCATCTGGTCCCCGTCAAAGTCGGCGTTATACGCTGTCGTTACGAGCGGGTGAAGACGGATTGCGCGCCCTTCAACCAACGTCGCTTCGAATGCCTGAATACCCAGGCGGTGAAGTGTTGGTGCACGGTTAAGCAGTACAGGGTGTTCCTTTATAACATCTTCAAGGACATCCCAAACTTCATTTTCCATGCGCTCAATCTTACCTTTGGCGTTCTTGATGTTTGTTGCCATTTCCCGTTCAACAAGCTCTTTCATAACGAAAGGTTTGAAAAGCTCAAGTGCCATTTCCCTTGGCAGACCACACTGGTACATTTTCAGTGATGGACCTACTACGATAACGGAACGGCCGGAATAGTCGACACGTTTACCCAGCAGGTTCTGACGGAAACGTCCCTGCTTACCTTTAAGCATGTGGGACAGGGATTTGAGTGGACGGTTGCCCGGTCCAGTAACAGGACGGCCCCGGCGTCCATTATCTATCAGTGCATCAACCGCCTCCTGCAGCATACGCTTCTCGTTCTGAACGATGATGCCGGGAGCACCAAGGTCGAGAAGACGTTTCAGACGGTTGTTCCTGTTGATTACACGACGGTAAAGATCATTTAGGTCACTTGTTGCAAAACGACCACCGTCAAGCTGTACCATCGGACGGATTTCCGGTGGGATGATCGGAAGCACATCCAGAATCATCCATGCCGGGTCATTCCCGGAACTGCGGAATGATTCCACCACTTCAAGTCGTTTGATCGCTCTTGTCAGGCGTTGCCCGGTAGCAGTTTCGAGCTCTTTTCTGAGCATTTCAAGCTCTTCGTCGAGCTTCACATCATCCAGGAGGTCTCTGATTGCTTCTGCACCCATTTTCGCGCTGAAAGTATTACCATGTTTATCATAGTATTCGCGATATTCACGCTCAGTCAGCAGCTGCTTCGGCTCTAGACCGGTGGAACCTGGTTTGATCACTGTGTATGAAGCAAAATAAATTACCTCTTCGAGTGAGCGCGGTGACATATCCAAAAGCAGTCCCATACGGGATGGGATGCCTTTGAAATACCAGATGTGTGAAACCGGGGCAGCAAGTTCGATATGCCCCATTCTTTCACGTCTTACTTTGGCACGGGTTACTTCGACACCACAGCGGTCACAGACCATTCCTTTGTATCTGACACGCTTATATTTACCGCAACTACATTCCCAATCCTTTGTAGGACCGAAAATCTTCTCACAGAACAGACCATCACGTTCAGGCTTAAGTGTCCTATAGTTGATTGTTTCTGGTTTTTTCACTTCACCGAAAGACCATGAACGGATCTTTTCAGATGAAGCCAAACCTATTTTCATATATTGGAATCTATTAACATCTATCAATGAGCTTTCCTCCCTAAAGTTTTATCAAGCTCAGTCATCACTCAGTCACATCTTCAGTTTCAGCATCAGGCTTCTCATTCAAGTTAACCTGATTGGATGTTTCATCCTCTTCGGTATCTCTCATTTCAATCTCTTCATCGTTAGCATCGAGAATGTTGACATCAAGACCAAGACTTTGAAGTTCCTTCATCAATACGCGGAATGACTCAGGCACACCAGGTTTAGGGACGTTTTCTCCTTTGACAATCGCTTCGTATGTTTTCACACGTCCAACTGTATCGTCGGATTTGACTGTCAGGATTTCCTGCAAGGTATATGCAGCACCATACGCTTCAAGTGCCCATACTTCCATCTCACCAAAGCGCTGTCCACCGAACTGCGCTTTACCGCCGAGCGGTTGCTGCGTAACAAGTGAATATGGTCCGGTACTTCTGGCATGCAGTTTGTCGTCTACCATGTGCGCAAGCTTCAACATGTACATTACACCTACAGAAATACGGCTCTCGAATGGTTCGCCTGTACGTCCGTCGTAAAGAGCAGTCTTACCGTCACGGGCAAGTCCGGCTTCTTCCATCGTGCTCCAAACATCTTCTTCATTCGCACCGTCAAAGACTGGCGAAGCCATTTTAAGACCCATTGCTCTCGCTGCCATACCAAGATGCATCTCCAGCACCTGTCCGATGTTCATACGAGATGGAACACCAAGAGGGTTAAGCATGATATCAATAGGTGTGCCATCCGGCAGATACGGCATATCTTCTTCCGGGAGAATTCTGGAAATGACACCTTTGTTACCGTGACGTCCACACATTTTGTCCCCTACGCTGATTTTTCTCTTCTGTACGATGTAAACACGGACGAGCTGGTTGACTCCAGGAGAAAGTTCATCTCCATCTGCACGGTTGAATACCTTGACATCAAGGACTATTCCGCCTGCACCATGTGGTACACGGAGAGAAGTATCACGGACTTCTCTGGCTTTTTCACCAAAGATTGCGTGCAGCAGGCGTTCTTCTGCTGTAAGCTCAGTTACACCTTTAGGTGTTACCTTACCAACGAGAATGTCACCATCTTTAACTTCTGCACCAATGTGCACGATACCTCTGTCATCAAGCTTTTTCAGTGCATTATCTGATACGTTCGGAATATCACGGGTGATCTCTTCCGGTCCGAGTTTAGTATCACGGGACTCGGATTCATACTCTTCGATATGGATGGATGTGTACACATCATCTTTCACGAGGCGTTCACTCATGATGACAGCATCCTCATAGTTGTAACCGTCCCATGTCATGAAACCGACTACTACGTTTCTTCCAAGTGCCATCTCGCCATTATCCATTGAAGGACCGTCAGCAAGGATTTCGCCTTTGGAAACAATGTTTCCTGCTTCAACGATTGGCTTATGGTTATAGCATGTACCTGAGTTGGAACGGATGAATTTAGACAAGTTATAGATGTCTTTTTCAGTTTCAACTTCTTTGCCGTTCTCTTCTTCGATGCGGCGAACGTGCACTTCATTCGCTGCCACATGTTCAACACGGCCTTTATAACGGGATACAATCGCCGCTCCGGAATCACGTGCTGCCACGTGCTCCATGCCAGTACCGATATGCGGAGACTCAGGAATCAGGAGAGGTACTGCCTGACGTTGCATGTTCGCACCCATCAGGGCACGGTTGGAGTCATCATTCTCAAGGAACGGGATACACGCTGTCGCTGCTGATACTACCTGCTTCGGCGACACATCCATGTAGTCCATGCGTTCTCTGTCCATCTTGGTGTTGTTACCGCGGAAACGGCAGAGGATTTCTTCGTTGATGAATGACCCATCTTCTTCAAGGGCAGCATTCGCCTGTGCAACCACATAATTGTCCTCTTCATCCGCTGTCAGATAATCGATTTGGCTGGACACTTTATTCGTTTCCGGATCGACTCTGCGGTAAGGCGTCTCGATGAATCCGAACTCGTTAACACGTGCATAGCTTGACAGTGAGTTGATGAGACCGATGTTCGGGCCCTCCGGAGTTTCAATCGGACACATACGTCCGTAGTGGGAATAGTGTACGTCACGCACTTCCATTCCTGCACGTTCACGTGTCAGCCCTCCGGGTCCAAGCGCTGAGAGACGACGTTTGTGCGTCAACTCCGCAAGCGGGTTTGTCTGGTCCATGAACTGCGACAGCTGCGAACTTCCAAAGAATTCTTTGATTGATGCAATCACAGGTCTGATATTGATCAGCTGCTGTGGTGTGATAGATTCTGTATCCTGAATTGACATACGTTCCCTAACCACACGTTCCATACGGGATACGCCGATTCTGAACTGGTTTTGCAGCAATTCGCCTACAGAACGCAGACGACGGTTTCCTAAGTGGTCGATATCATCTGTATGACCCACACCATGAAGCAGGTTGAAGAAGTAGCTCATAGACGCAATGATATCTGATGGCGTGATGGATTTGACTTCAACATCAGGGAAAGCATTCCCGATGATTGTAGTTGTTCCATCCTCCTGGTTGGGAGCTTCCACTTTGATGGACTGGATCTCTACAGGTTCGTCGAGCAGCCCATTTTCAAGGTGATATGTTTCAAGATTGGCATTGGATTCAAGGACTTCAATGATGCTGTCCAGAGTACGGCGGTCAATTGTCGTACCAGTCTCTGCCACTATCTCTCCAGTTTCTTTATCAACAATCGGTTCCGCGAGCACTTGATTGAACAGGCGGTTCTTGAGATGAAGCTTCTTGTTCATCTTGTAGCGTCCGACGTTTGCAAGATCATAGCGCTTCGGATCGAAGAACCTTGAGTACAGCAGGTTCCTTGCATTTTCAACTGTAGGTGGTTCGCCCGGGCGAAGTCTTTCGTAGATTTCTAGGAGCGCCTGGTCTACTGTTTCTGTCGTATCTTTTTCCAGTGTATTTCTGATGTATTCATTATCACCGAGGAGTTCTACAATCTCCTGGTCGGTAGAAAAGCCGAGAGCTCTCAGCAGCACTGTCATCGGCAGTTTGCGAGTACGGTCAATTCTTACATAAACGATATCTTTAGCATCGATTTCGTATTCGAGCCATGCACCACGGTTTGGAATTACCGTAGCACCAAAGCTTGTCTTACCATTTTTGTCGAGCTTCTGAGAATAATAGACAGAAGGGCTCCGAACAAGCTGAGATACGATAACACGTTCAGCACCATTGATGATGAAAGTACCTGTGTCTGTCATCAGCGGGAAGTCACCCATGAACACTTCCTGTTCTTTGACCTCTCCAGTTTCTTTGATGACGAGACGCACTTTAACACGCAGTGGTGCAGAATATGTTGCATCATGGTTCTTTGCTTCATCCTCATCATATTTCGGTTCACCCAGTTTGTAGTCCACAAACTCAAGTGACATGTTGCCAGTAAAGTCCTCTACAGGTGAGATATCTTTAAACATCTCAATCAGACCGGTCTTTAGGAACCAGTCATAGGACTTTGTCTGAATTTCGATCAGGTTAGGCAGATCCAATTTCTCTTCGATACGTGCATAGCTTCTGCGTTTAGCGTGTCTTCCATATTGAATCAGTTGACTCATCGACAGATTCACCCCTATTAAAAATTACGTAAAACATTCACCGAAGCAGTTAAACAGTCAATAAGACAAAAAGAAAACGGAATCGCTTCACAACCCCATTTCCTATTTATATTTATCAACTATATTTAATACGCTCCTATCAACAGTAAACAAAAGTGCATACTTATTGACATTATATTTTTACATTCTATAACTATATCACAGTACATTTGTCAAGTCAAATTTTATAATTGATATTTCTTGACACCTTTTAGAACATGATAGCCCTTCTCATTAATGATGGATTCAACATTCCCAAAAGATGCTTCGATTGCTTTTTTATATGACGGCATTCCCTGTTTCTTTTGTACCACCATGTAAAACACACCATCATCAGAGAGCCTTTCAGCCGCGTCTTCAATGATCGACAGCACTACAGGTTTCCCCGCACGGAACGGCGGATTCGTAACATACAGATGAACATTCGGACATGTTTCATCACTATCGTATGCAGCACGGCTTAATACTTCAGCACTCACAGCGTTCTCCTCAGCATTTTTCCGGCAGATTTCAATTGCATCTTCATTCACCTCGACCATGAGCGGTTTCATTCCAAGTGAATCTCCAACAATAATCCCAATCGGACCATATCCCGCTCCCATATCTATGAACGCAGCATTTCCCCTGCCATGGAAATCGGAAATCACCGCATCGATCAGCACTCTTGAACCGAAGTCTATACGCTCACGCGAGAATACACCACGGTCCGTGAGAAAACGGTATTTTTTACCTGTGTATTGAAATTCTATTTCTTTGTAATCATGTTCAGAATCATCATTGGTGAAATAATGCGACATCCAATCACTCCCAAAAATCCATCACTGTTTTAATCATTAAAAAAAGGCCCATTTAAACATGATGTTTAACATGAGCCTTCAGGTTCATACAAAAATTATTTAAGTTCTACGCTAGCTCCAACTTCTTCAAGCTGGGATTTAAGTTCTTCAGCTTCTTCTTTAGAAAGACCTTCTTTGACGACTTTAGGAGCACCGTCAACAACTTCTTTAGCGTCTTTCAGTCCAAGACCAGTTGCTTCACGTACAGCTTTGATAACTTTGATCTTAGAAGATCCAGCATCAGTAAGTTCTACGTCGAATTCAGTTTGCTCTTCAGCTGCTGCTTCTCCAGCACCTGCGCCAGCTGCTGCTACTGGAGCTGCTGCAGTTACGCCGAATTCTTCTTCAATTGCTTTAACTAAATCATTTAATTCCAACACGGACATTTCTTTAATCTCTTCAATGATTGTTTCTTTAGACATTATAATTCCTCCATTAAATAGTTTTTAGTTTGAGCTCTTAAGCTTCTTCGTTCTCTTTCTCTTCTCCAACAGCTTTAACTGCATAAGCGAAGTTGCGTACTGGCGCCTGAAGTACAGATAGCAGCATTGAAACGAGGCCGTCTTTGTTTGGCAGCGTCGCGATTGCTTTAACGTCTTCAGCCGGCACGAATGAACCTTCGATGATACCCGCTTTGATTTCAAGCGCTTCGTGGCCTTTTGCGAACTCATTGATGATTTTCGCAGGAGCAATCACATCTTCATTAGAGAATGCAATCGCGTTAGGTCCAGTAAGGAATTCATTGATTTCCGCAAGTTCAGCTTTTTCAGCCGCACGGCGTGTCATCGTGTTTTTGTAAACTTTAAATTCCACACCAGCTTCACGAAGCTGTTTACGAAGTTCAGTCATTTCAGCAACTGAAAGACCACGGTAATCAACAAGTACTGTTGATACAGAGTTTTTAAGCTGTTCAGAAATGGCTTCTACATGTTGTGTTTTAGCTTCCATCACGTTTGACATAGTTACACCTCCATAATTTTTGTGTATCCGGTGCATTAAAAAAAAGCACCTTTTACCCACGGCAAAAAGTGCTTGAACATTTAAAATAAAATTCAAGTCGTTTTCGTTGCCTCGGCAGGATGTGGTTTTAAGCACTGTGTGCTCCTACTGTCTTAGGTAATTATTTAAAATACAACTGCAACTATACACAATCCAGCTGCAGTTGTCAATATACAATTACTTGCTTTCTTCGATGGCGTTCAGGTCAACCTTGATTCCAGGCCCCATAGTTGAAGACACTGCAACAGATTTGAAATAAACACCTTTAGCAGATGCAGGTTTTGCTTTTTGAAGCGCATCGTACAGTGCCTGCAGGTTTTCTGCAAGTTTCTTTCCATCGAAAGAAACTTTACCGATACCAGCATGAACGATACCTGATTTCTCAGCACGGTATTCTACTTTACCTGCTTTGATCTCTTCAACAG
>CAYTIR010000065.1:0-1622 GCA_964437955.1 uncultured Staphylococcaceae bacterium | reverse complement strand
TACATCCATAGTTACCGTACCAGTTTTAGGGTTTGGCATAAGACCTTTTGGTCCAAGGACGCGGCCCAGTTTACCAACTTCGCCCATCATGTCAGGTGTTGCCACGATGACATCAAAGTCGAACCATCCACCGTTGATTTTATCGATGTATTCTTTTTCTCCTACGTAGTCTGCTCCTGCAGCCTCTGCTTCTTTAGCTTTGTCGCCTTTAGCGAATACCAATACACGCTGTGACTTACCAGTACCATGCGGCAGTACGATTGCTCCGCGGATCTGCTGGTCATTTTTACGTGTATCAATACCGAGACGGAATGCTACTTCTACAGAAGCATCGAAGTTAACAGTGCTTGTTTCCTGAGCAAGTTTAACCGCTTCTTCTACTGAGTAAGCAGAAGTCGGGTCAAACTTTTCAAGAGCTGCCTGATACTTTTTACTTCTCTTAGCCATTACTATTCCTCCTTGTGGTTATAGCGGGTTATCCTCCCACGTTTGTATTAATACGTTATTCATTAAAGTTTTTGTTTTAATTACTTTTCTACAGAGAAGCCCATGCTTCTTGCTGTACCTTCGACCATGCGCATAGCCGCTTCCACGCTTGCAGCGTTAAGGTCTTCCATTTTTGTTTCTGCGATTTCACGTACTTGCGCTTCAGTTACAGTTGCCACCTTGTTTTTGTTAGGCTCGCCTGAACCTTTATCAACACTTGCCACTTTCTTAAGCAGAACAGCAGCCGGTGGAGTTTTTGTAATGAAAGTGAAAGAACGGTCTTCAAATACGGAAATTTCAACCGGAATGATGAGACCCGCCTGTTCCTGTGTACGTGCATTGAATTCTTTACAGAATCCCATGATGTTTACACCTGCTTGACCTAGCGCCGGACCTACCGGTGGTGCTGGGTTCGCCTTACCTGCAGGAATCTGCAATTTCACAACGTTGATTACTTTTTTAGCCACGATGTGCACCTCCTCGTTATCGTGATGTGGTCATAGGATGTTAAAGTTTTCATCCTCCCACTCGCATCTATAAAAAGATGGTCGAATAAAAATTCGACCATAATAATATACCATCTATTCAGATGAATTACAAGTGACTTATTACAATTTTTCAATCTGGTCGAATTCGACCTCAACAGGCGTTTCCCGTCCGAACATTTCTACAAGCACAGTGAGTTTGTAACGTTCTTCATCAATCGCGTTGATTTCGCCAGCCTGGTTTTTGAACGGTCCGTCAATGATGCTGACCGATTCACCAATCTCAACTTCAAAGTCGACCGTGCGTTCGACCATGCCCATGGATTTAAGGATGAATTTCGCTTCCTCGGGCAGAAGCGGGTTCGGTTTGCTTCCCGCTCCCTGGGATCCGACAAACCCTGTCACACCCGGTGTGTTTCTTACTACATACCAGGATTCGTCAGTCATTACGAGTTCCACAAGCACATAGCCCGGGAATGTTTTCTTCATCGCAGTTTTCCGTTTACCATCTTTAAGGGTCGTCTCTTCCTCTTCGGGAATGACCACTCTGAAAATCTGGTCCTGCATATTCATCGACTCGACGCGTGCCTCGAGGTTTTTTCTTACTTTGTTTTCATATCCGGAATAAGTATGAACAGCATACCAATTCTT
>CAYTIR010000064.1:5102-12255 GCA_964437955.1 uncultured Staphylococcaceae bacterium | reverse complement strand
TATGGTATAATGAACCAATCATTACAGATAGGTGATTATATGAAATTTACAGTTCTCGGTTCCGGGGCGGGCATACCTTCCAGAACCCGAAATACGCAAAGCTACATACTCGATGCGGTGGAGGAGATCAATCAGTACTTTCTAATCGATGCCTCAGAAGCAATACAGCACCGTATATTGCACACTACGATACGCCCATCGAAAATAAAACATGTCTTCATCACACATCTTCACGGTGATCACATATATGGTCTGCCAGGATTCCTTTCTTCCCGTGCCCACCAGGGCGGTGAAGATATACCGCTGACCATCTATGGACCGCCCGGCCTGAAAGAGTGGGTAGGGCTCACTTTAAAAACAAGCCACTCCCAGCTGAATTACGAAATCCATTATGTAGAAGTATCTCATAAAACACAGTATGAAGTCGAAGGATTCACTGTCGACACATACTTGCTTGATCATACAATCGACAGCTATATGTATGTATTCAATGAACCGGAAAAACTCGGAAAACTGAATACCGCTAAATTGAAATCAATCGGTTTACAACCCGGCCCTAGATATAAGGAAATTAAAAATTCCGATACATTCTGTCATGAAGGTGTCACCTATGATACTAATGAGTTTCTGGCCAGTCCCATTCCGGGGAGAAAAATTTCGATTCATGGTGATACAAGGGTCATTACAGCACCTGATTATTATTCCATGGTGGATGGTTCAGACCTTATTGTGCATGAAGCCACCTACCTTGAGGGGGAAATAGAAAAAGCACACATGTATTTCCATTCGGAAATGCAAAATGTGCTTCAGAATTTTTCGGATATTGATTATCGGCAGATTTTATTCAGTCATATCAGCAACCGATATGATGATGATGATATTAAAGTGATAAAACAGAACCTTGATGAGCATGTATCGATTGCACATGATTATCTGGAGATTACCATCCCACGTGCTCCTTTATAAATGCATCCACAGTTTCCCTGTATTTTTTCGGATTTCTGTTATAGCTTTCAACATGTCCACCGCGTTCGGGATACCAGGCCACCTTTGGTGGCTTTTTTTTATTATACAATTGTTTACTCTGTTCATATGGAATGAACTTATCCGGTTTCGAATGGATGAAGAGTACAGGCTGTTCAATCTTGTCTATCACACGGATGGGTGATACTTTGAAAAGTGAAAAGCGGCTTCTTATCCTAAAGAAAATATTCGTGAAAAATAATACGATTGGAGAACCGATTTTAGTGTATTGACTGAAAATGTTCGTCAACTCATCACCAAGTGTTGAAAACGAAGCATCTGAAATATAAAATTTTGCTCTGTTGGAAAGTTCACCGGCGTATAGGAGCATGGTTGCCGCTCCCATGGACTCTCCATGGATGCCGACCTCTATTTCCGCTCCGTAATGATCAAAAAGGTAATCCACAACAGTTTCAAGGTCATATTTTTCATAAAATCCATAAGTTGAGTGGACACCGCCTGTATTACCGTGGCGCCGTGCATCGTAGATCACTGCATTATAGCCCATCTCGACAAACATGTTCAAATATTTTATTGAACTGATTTTATTCTCCGTTACACCGTGGCACAGGACAATCCACTTATTTGTATCATTTGGGTGAACGAAAATGGCATTGATACTGTAGTCAAATTTTGAAGGTATCAGGACGTCATCTTGTTTCAACTGCTGAAATTCTTCCATATTCAATCTTTTGGCACGAGTTTCACGCCGTTTGATCACTTCCACATCCCTTAATTTGTAGAACAGTATCTGGCTCGATGCATAGTACCCAAGTGAAACGAGGAAAACAGTTAGAGATGATAAGGCTGCAATCAGCCATTTAATCATCGATTTCATATCCGATGCTCCCCGTATTTCAAGATTTTAACTGCATCAAGTATTCTGCTGTATTCATCATCAGTCAGATTTTCAACTTTCCCATAGCTCTCAAGGTTTGCATTCAGCTGTTCCACACTGCTGACACCATTGACGATCACGGCGTCATTTTTTCTTAAAAAGGCATAAGAAAGAGCAGTCAGGTCAGAATTGATGGAGTGAAGGGCTTCTATCGTATCTGCGAGTTCCTCTTTTGAATAATCAAGTACACCTTCTTTAAATTTTTCATCCAGCACTCTACGGGATTTGTCACTTAACAGCCCCTTCATGACCGGCCCCCTCGCAAGCAGACGGATGTCACTTGTTGATTCCAAGACTTCAAGCGGCCTGTTATCAACTGGGTTGAACTGCATCATCAGTGTCGCAATGGAACTGTGTTCCCTGTAATAGTCGATGACATTCATACGTATGGAGGAAATGCCGTAGCTTCCGATTATGCCGTCTTGTTTCAAATCTTCGAAAGCCTGTATGGTTTCATCCTTATCATCTTCAATCATTCCCCCGTGTAGCTGATAGAGATCAATCTGGTCAACCCCCAGCCGGTAGAGTGAATCTTTGACAGCTTCTTTTATATATGAAGCAGACGGATTCCATGCGATTTTCTCCTGTCTGGCACTATCGAATTGGTTTCCGACTTTTGTTCCGATTGTGAAATTGTACCGGGAACGGTATTTATTTAAGATGTCGCCGATCAATTTTTCATTTTCACCGAATTGATAAAGGTCAGCTGTATCAAAATATGTGATACCTGCATCCAATGCAGTTTCAATTATTTTCTCGGATTCAGTTTTATCCTCAAGTGGAAGATTCATACATCCCAATGAAAGTTCCGAAAGAGAAAGATCATCTTTAGTATTTAAGCTTCTCATTTAAATCAGTCCTTTTTAATAATTGTTTAGAATATCTCTACCCTGATTATAGCAATTTTGACATTTTTCTTGCTGTAATGTGCAAAAATTACCCTATTAAACCAATTGCTTCAGGGTAAAGAATATGGGAACATATTCATGAAGGTATAGTTTACATATCGTCCAACATGAATGGACGATTTATATGATACCATGTATATTTGATAATGGACATGCTGTTTCAGATGTTGGAAAGGAAGTTAATCATGATGGATGATAACAATTATAACCATCTGAAAGAAAAGATTATTGACTCGAAAAGAGTGTTTGACGGTAGAGTAATCCAGGTGGACCATGATACTGTAAGTCTGCCAAATGGGGGACAGTCCAAAAGGGAAATCGTATATCATAATGGCGCTGTCTGCCTGGTGGCGATCCACGAGGGGATGATGTATTTTGTCAGGCAGTACAGAATTGCCCCGGATGAATTTTTATTGGAGATTCCTGCGGGTAAGATTGAGGCAGATGATTTGCCGGAACCGACTGCCAAACGTGAACTCGAAGAGGAAATTGGTGCAGTGGCGGACTCTATGGAACTGATTCATGAATTTTATGTTTCCCCTGGATTCTCGAACGAACTTGTCTATCTTTATGAAGGAAAAAATCTGGCAATGAAAAAGCAAAAGTTGGATGACGATGAATTTTTGGATATTGTAAAAATTCCGCTTCAGAATCTCAGGCAAAAACTATCGGATGGATCCATTCGGGATGCGAAAACAATCATTGCAGTCCAGTATGTGCTTGAAAAGCACAATTTATAATGATTATAAATAAGACTTTAAAAATATTATTAAATTCGATATAATGTTTGTGATTATCAAACAAAGTAGGTGAACACGTGGAAAACAGGATTGAGAGAATTAAAGAGGCTCTACAGGAGGCCAGATACAAACTTACTCCTCAGCGGGAAGTGACGGTACGGGTTCTGCTCGAGAATGAAAAGGACCATTTAAGTGCCGAAGATGTCTTTATGAAAGTAAAGGACAAGTACCCTGAAATTGGCCTTGCAACTGTCTATCGGACACTGGAGCTGCTGAGCGACCTTAAAGTTCTCGACAAAATAAACTTCGGCGACGGGGTCAGCCGGTATGATCTCAGGAAAGAGGGCGCCAACCATTTCCACCATCACCTTGTCTGTATGGAGTGCGGCTCTGTTGAAGAAATAGAAGAGGACCTACTGACTGAAGCGGAAAAGATCGTAGAAAAAGATTACAATTTCAAAGTACTGGATCATCGTCTCACTTTCCATGGTGTTTGCAAAAAATGCCAAGAAAAGGAGTAACAGATGAATTTCGAAAGAAATATAGAGGAATACCTGCTTTTTCTGAGTGTGGAAAAAGGACTGAGTCAGGCTTCAATCAGTTCATATAAACAGGACCTGAAACAATATCAGGGATTTCTTGAAGACAGGGAAATCCCGAATTACAGCTCTGTGGACACAGAAATGATCATCGCCTTCCTTAAACTTCTTAAAGAAGAAGGGAAGAGCGGCAAAACCATCACCCGGATGCAGTCGACACTCAGGAACTATCACCAATTCCTTTTAAATGAAAATGTCGTAACCAGTAATCCAGCACTCAGGCTGCATTCGATTAAAGAAGATAAGAAGTTGCCTGTCTATTTAACGATTGAAGAGATGGAGCAGCTTTTAAAAACACCGGATACTTCCACAGCCGGTACCAGGGACCGTGCAATGATGGAACTTCTGTATGCTTCAGGACTCCGCGTCAGCGAAGTGATCGATATAAAGACTACGGATTTGAACACTGATATGGGATTCATCCGTGTGAGGGGGAAAGGCAGCAAAGAACGGATTGTGCCCATGACTGACCATGTAGGAGAGCTCCTTACAGACTACATAGCAAATGAAAGGCTGATACTGCTTAAAGATGACAATGTGGATGCTTTATTCATAACTAACAGGGGTAAAGGTTTTACGAGGCAGGGATTATGGAAAACCATCAAAAAATATGAAATGCTGAGCGGAATCGGAAAAAATATTACGCCGCATACTTTCCGGCATTCATTTGCTACCCATTTGATTGAAAACGGCGCCGACCTCCGTGCGGTGCAGGAAATGCTGGGACATTCTGACATCAGTACTACCCAGATCTATACACAAATTTCAGCAGTTAAAATTAGAGAAATGTATACGCAATTCCATCCGAGAAAGTAGGAGATATTAATGTTTAGTAAAATTCACCTAATTGTCCTTGATTCAGTGGGAATCGGGGAACAGCACGATGCAGAAAAATTCGGCGACAAGGGCGCCCATACTTTAAAACACACACTTGAATCCCATCCGGTGGATCTTCCCAACCTGGGAAGTTTCGGACTCGGGTGCATCGATCCACTCCCGGGAGTGGAATGCGTCGGAAAACCGGAAGCATTCTTCAGTAAGATGGATGAAGTTTCACAGGGTAAAGATACCATGACCGGCCATTGGGAAATTGCGGGGCTGAATATTGAAGAACCTTTCAAAGTGTATCCGGATGGTTTTCCAGAAGCGCTTCTGGATAAGATACGGGAGGCTACCGGCAGAGGGATCGTCGGAAATAAGCCTGCAAGTGGCACGGAAATCATCAAAGAATACGGAGAACACCAGATGGAGACAGGAGATCTCATCGTCTATACTTCAAATGATCCCGTGCTTCAGATTGCCGCACACGAAGAAATCATCCCTCTGGAAGAACTTTATGATATATGTGAGAAAGTCCGTGCCATGACAACGGATCCTGAATTCCTTGTAGGACGTATCATTGCCAGACCTTTCGTAGGGGAATCCAAAGAAACCTTCGAGCGTACAGAAAATCGTCATGATTATGCCCTTGAACCATTTGGCAGAACGGTACTGAATGCACTCGAAGATAATGGCAATGATGTAATCGCCATCGGTAAAATTGATGACATCTTTACAAGCTCCGGTATCACTGAGGCTGTACGCAGTAAAAACAATGAAGATGGAGTAGATAAACTCCTGGAAGTGATGGACAAAGATTTCAATGGCATTTCATTCCTCAATCTCGTAGACTTTGATGCTTTATATGGACACAGACGTGATCCGGAAGGTTACAGTAATGCACTCAAAGCATTTGATGACCGTTTGCCGGAAATCGTTGCAAAACTTGAAGAAGATGATCTGCTGATCATTACGGCAGACCATGGAAATGATCCAACTTTCACCGGTACGGATCACACACGGGAAAGTGTGCCTTTATTGATCAAAGCCGGCAAAGATATGGCATATGGTAAAATCAGCGATTCGGACACTTTCAGCAATATTGCTGCAACCATCGCCGACAATTTTAAAATCGAATACCAGACTCACGGCAAAAGCCTGCTGCAGGAGCTGAATTAATATGAAGAACAGATATGCCGTCCTCATATTCCTGCTCTTATTCGTAATCATATGGGGCTTTGCGTACTGGATTTTCATAGTTTAGAAAACATCACTTCTGATGTTTTCTTTTTTTGAGGGCAGCTTCCCTCTCCGATACAACCTGCTGTCTGTCCCTTAAAAGATGCTTGTTGATCGTGAATTCATCTTTCACATAGTGGGTACTGCACCGATCGAGAAAATCTTCAAAAGAAAGATTGGGCAGATAGGTTTCATGGAGACTGTGAAGCATTTCACCGGTAAGCGGAAAGTGCAATGGTTTAAATTCCATCGTGGCTATATCTTCAGTACGCTGGCATAAGATATTTATAAGACGGGGCTCAAGCCCAGCTTGTTCCAGGGGGAAGGGATGATCATTGTATATTCTTAATGCTTTTCTGTATGATTTCCCGGCACCGGCAATATTTCCCCTTCTGTAATGATATTCGCCGACAGCCATTAATATTAGAAAAACTTCCGGGTCTTCTTTTGTTCTTGCAGATTTGTTTTTCCATGCCTCTTCCATGATTTCATGGCATTCGAAGTAATCTTGCTTTATAATGAGTTCGTTATAGAATTCTAACAGATTGGATATTTTCAAAGAATCACAACTCCCAAATCAGAGGTAATTTTATGGATGTATATAATGTAAAACTGGATATATTCGAAGGTCCGCTTGATCTGCTCCTGCATCTGATCAAGGAACTTGAAATTGATATATATGATATTCCAATGAAGACTCTTACCAAACAGTATATGGAATATATAGACCAAATGAAAGAACTTGAAATTAATATAGCGAGTGAATATCTGGTCATGGCGAGTGAACTGTTAAAGATAAAGAGTCACATGCTGCTGCCGGAACCCGCCTATATGGAAGAAGAGTATGAAGACCCGCGTGAGGCACTCATGGAGCAATTATTGGAATATCAGAATTATAAGCAGTATGCTGAACAGCTCCAGTTCCTG
>CAYTIR010000064.1:0-5092 GCA_964437955.1 uncultured Staphylococcaceae bacterium | reverse complement strand
AGAACAACTGCAGACTCTAAAAAAAGAAAATGAAAAGATTTTCATCAAAGCGCCGCATGAATTTGATGAAGTTGAAGATGACGACAGCGAAGTTGATATTTCGCTGTCCGACCTCCTGGCAGCATATGAGAAAGTGAGGTCAAGGGTCTCCATAGACCGGCCGGTTAGTGTGACCATTCAAAGGGAACCCGTTTCGCGGGAGGAAGCTGAGATGTTCCTGAAAAACAGATTTGCTGACAGGAAGAAACTTAAGTTCACCGAACTTTTCACTTTCGGTGAACCCAAATCTATGGTGGTGGCCGTATTCATTACCATCTTAGACCAGGTAAAATCAAGAGAACTTGGACTGCGTCCCGCATCAGAGGGGAATTTTGAAATTGAAAGGCTGTAGTTAGTATGGAAAAGATAGATATCATTGAAGGACTGCTGTATGTTGCCGGGGATGTCGGCCTGACAGAAGAACAGCTGATCATGCATGTACCGATTACAATGGAACAACTGAATAATGAAGTGAGCGGCTACGACCGTCCCAACCTGATGATACGCAGGCATGGAGACAGCTATTTCCTCGAAACAACCATGGAAATGGAAAAATATATACGCAGGATACTTGATGATAAACCTGCCTCGAGACTGTCCCAGGCATCGCTTGAAGTACTATCCATTGTTGCCTACAATCAGCCTGTATCCCGGGGGGATATCGAAATGCTTCGTGGTGTTGCATCCGACGGACCGGTATCGACTCTTCTCGGAAAGGGACTGATTCAAAAAAAACATTTGCAGGATGAACGTGCAGCGCATTTTATAACAACGGATTATTTTCTCCAGATATTCGGCCTCAAATCATTAAAAGACCTGCCGAGCCAGAAGGATATTATGGAGCAGGAAGAGATGGACTTGTTTTTCAATAGCATAGAGGAGGATGAATAAATAATGGAAGAGATAAGATTACAAAAAGCAATAGCAAACAGCGGGGTGACTTCGAGGAGGAAAGCAGAGCAGCTTATCATAGAAGGCAGGGTAGCAGTAAACGGAGCAGTCGTTTCGGAGCTTGGTTCAAAAGTGAAAAGCACAGATAAGATAGAGGTGGATGGTGTCCCGGTCACAACGGAAGAAAAAGTGCATATCCTGTATTATAAGCCGACAGGTGAAATTTCATCAGTCGAAGACGACCGCAACAGAGGAACTGTCACTGATACTTTTAAACAGATGGATGTGAGACTTTATCCAGTCGGCCGTCTTGATTACGATACGTCTGGTATTCTAATCATGACGAACGATGGGGAGTTTACACAGTACATGACCCACCCGAAATTTGAAATGGAAAAAACCTACCGTGTCAAAATCAATGGCATCCTAAAACGTGATCAGCAGAAGGAGATGCGTAAGGGAATCACTCTGGAAGATGGGAAGACGGCACCCGCTGGTGTAAAAGTGATCCGCGACAAAAAAGACAGGCAGATGATACTCGAACTGACAATCCACGAAGGAAGGAACCGTCAGGTAAGGCGGATGTTCGAGCACTTCGGGCTGGAAGTTATCAAACTGACAAGGATCAGATATGATTTTCTTACACTTGATGGACTTGCAGAAGGGGAATACAGGTTTCTTAAACCGCATGAAGTCAAAAAACTAATTGCGAATGCCAAAGACGAATAAACCCGTTTCCAATTGTCATAATACTGTCATACAGGACAAATTTATAAGATGCTATAATGAAAATTATGAATTAATGTACAGGCAGGTGAGAATATGAAACGCGGAACACGTAATATTTTAAGAGTAAGCATCATTGTTACTGTTGCCATTTTAATCGGCGTGACACTTTGGTTCAACTTGACCTCAGGCGAGAAAACTGTTGCAGTGGGTGATGAGGCAGTCGATTTTCAACTTACTACCATGGATGGTGAGCAAGTTCGACTTTCTGAGTTGACCGATGAAGGCAAAGGTGTGATTCTCAATTTCTGGGGAACATGGTGTAAACCATGTCGTGAAGAAATGCCTGATATGAACGATATTTATACATCAGACGATAATGATGAATATGAAATCGTTGCAGTGAATGTAGCAGAAAATGAACAGCAGATAAGACAGTTTGTATCCGGTCTCGAATCTGACCTGGAATTCCCGATAGCACTGGACAAGAAGCGGGATGTCACTGAAGCTTACAACATCGGACCACTGCCGACGACGATAGCCGTCAACAAAGAAGGTAATGTAGTTAAAAAACAGGAATATCAACTCACTCACGAAGATATTCTGGCATTCATTGAAGAAGCCACAGAATAGGATGAATGTATGATGGAACTAAAAGAAATCAAGTGTGAATCATGTGGTCACGTAAACCCGCCCGGCACCCAGTTGTGCCAGTCCTGCGGGAAAATGATCAACAGTGACTATGATAAGAAAAAGATAAAAGACCTGATGAGATATGATGGCAGTGCAGTAAGGTCCAAAGTCAGATCAAAAAGTGTTTTTGACAAAATCTGGATCTTCTTCACTTCTATCAAGGTCGGGGTTTCGATTATTTTGGCAATTGCTGTTGCAGCAGCAATAGGTACGATATTCCCACAGCAATATTTCATCCCGATCGGGGTGGATCCGGCTGATTATTATCAGGAGAACTACGGAACTCTCGGATATCTTTATTACACTCTGGGCTTCCATAATCTATATTCTTCATGGTGGTTCGTTCTGTTGAACGGCATGCTTGCCCTGTCGATCATAGCAGCAAGTATCGACAGAGGGGTACCGCTCTTCAAATCCTTGAAGAACCAGCGTGCTAAAAAGCACGAATCATTCTATAGAAGACAGCGACTATTCACTCATGAAGAGGACACTGAAAATGCCGATAACGTAATCAGCCAGCTAAAAAACAAGAGATATAGAGTCAAACAGGACGGCGATAACTACTTATTTGAAAAGGGTAAGCTCTCAAGATGGGGGCCATATATCAATCATACCGGTCTTATTCTCCTCCTTATTGGGAGCATGCTGAGGTTCTTCCCGGGCATGTATGTAGATGAGGTGGTCTACCTTAACGAAGGTGAGACGAAGGATCTGCCAACGACAAACGGTGAATATTATGTGAAGAACGAGGGGTTCACACTGGATACTTATGATGAAGATTCGGAAGAAGTGTTCAATCAGGCACTGAGTCAGGGAAATAACATAGTCAGTAACTTCCAGACGGATATAACAGTGTATAAAAATCAAAGTTCAGAAGTCGTTGGTGCAAAACCGGATTTGAAAAAGGTGGACGACTACAGTATCAGGGTGAACCATCCATATCGCTTTGGTTCATATGAACTGTACCAGTCAAGCTACGATAATTCACAGATGAAAGCAATGACGTTCAGGCTGGAAGATGCTGACGGCAATACTGTCGGTGAAAACTTCACAGTCAATCTTGATGATCCCGAACAGTCATATCAAATAAGTGAAAATATGGAAATCAAGATGAGGGCATATGCCCCGGATTTCCAGGAAATTGCTGATAATGGAACATTGGTTTCGAAAACACCCGTTCCAAGAAACCCGGCGTTCGTATTTGAAGTGACAAATGGTGAAACCAGCGAACTCAGTCTGCTTCAGATTATGAATAGTACTGATATTACACCGGAAAACGACTACAGCATCCGATTTGTAGAAGCACAACAGCATATGGCAAGTGTACTCACACTCAAGAAAGATTTGACTATCCCTCTTGTTGCAGGCGGTTTTGTCATCTTCCTGATCGGGGTATTCACTGGGTCATACATCAACCATAGAAGGATATGGATCAATCTGGAGGATGGCTTCACACTTGCCGGTCACACTAACAAAAACTACTTTGGTATGAAGAAAGAATTGGACCAGATACTTGAGTCAAACTCTTTCAATCCGGTTTCTGACCGTCTGGAAATAGAAGACAAAGCCAAAGATAAGGAGTAATAAAATGGAATCTCAACTTGTCTCCATAAGCAGTTCGCTGCTGTATGCAGCATTCATCATTTATCTTGTTGCACTGCTGCCTCTGGCAGCAAGCATTAAATCCAAATCAAATAGGCCAGGCAAAATTTCAATCATCATGGTTATCTCTGCATTCATCATGCAGATTGCCTATTTCTTACTGAGATGGATTGCTCAAGGACATGCGCCGGTCTCAAACATGTACGAATTCATCACTATGTTTGCAATCATGATGATCGCCGGCTTCCTTATCACCTATCATTATTTCAAGACACAGATCTTCGGCCTGTTTGCCATCCCTGTGTCTCTGCTCCTGATAGCATACGGCAGCATGTTCTCTCGTGAAGTCGAGCCGCTGATTCCGGCACTTCAGAGTAACTGGCTGGCCATTCACGTTATTACTGTCACCCTTGCATATGGTATACTTTCCATGAGTGCGGTTGCCGGATTGATCTATCTTCTAAAAGCGGTGCCTGCCACGGAAAAATCCTGGCGCGCCCGTTTCCTTGAATCAATCATGGCAGGCATAGTGATTGTCATTGCATATATCGGCACTACAATCCTGATGCAGTCTGTAATAGGATATCAGGATGATTTCCTTTATACTGATAAACAAGGACAGACCCAGGTTGCAGAATACCATCTGCCCAGCCTGGTAAACTTCGAGGGCGCAGTGCCGGTGGAACATGCCGGAGAAAACAATTATGAAGAAGCGGACCATTTCCACAGTGGAATCAATCTCCCTCCGCTTATTGATTCACAAAAGCTGAACACCGTCATCTGGTCTGTGTTTACCGGTCTTATCATTTACGGTATTATTAGATTAATAATAAGAAAACGCATCACAGCAATGATAAAACCGCTGACTGACAGAGCGGATCTCAAGCTTATGGATGAAATTGGATACCGGTCAGTAATTATTGGATTCCCTATATTTGCACTCGGCGGAATATTCTTTGCTGCAATATGGGCACAGATTGCTTGGAGCAGATTCTGGGGCTGGGATCCGAAGGAGACATGGGCATTCATCACGTTCATGTTCTATACGATATTCCTGCATTTGAGACTCAACAGAGGTTATGAAGGAGAGAAGTCGGCATGGCTTGCAATCATAGGCTTCCTGCTGATAATTTTCAACCTC
>CAYTIR010000063.1:0-12267 GCA_964437955.1 uncultured Staphylococcaceae bacterium | reverse complement strand
TAATACAAAGCGTGAATTCCGCAGACTTTGGATTTCACGTCTCAATGCAGCAGCGCGTCAAAATGACATCAGCTACAGCCGTCTGATGAACGGACTTAAAACTGCTGGCATCGACATCAACAGAAAAATGCTTTCAGAAATCGCTATTTCTGATGAAAAAGCATTTGCTGAACTTGCAACACAGGCTAAAAAAGCTTTAGGCAAATAATAATATATATGAAAATCCCCATTCCAATCAGGAATGGGGATTTTTCTGGTCTCAGATTCTATTCAGCAGTTTATTCAGCAGTTCTTCTGAATATTCGAAATAGCATTCTTTCTGGCTCTTACTTACTTCACCGGCAGACGGCGGCAGTATGTCAAGTCTGATGAGCTGCTCACCCTTATCAAAGAATGGGAGCGTCTGATCTGCGTAGTCGTCCGTCAGTGAATTGTAGATTTCTTCGGCTTCTTTTTCGTTTTCAAAAGTGGTGCTTTTTACAATGACCTGTTCTCCAGATTCTTCAACTTTGGATAATTCAATGTTTATCATTTATATGCCTCCTGGACTAACTTTAGTGATTGCTATACTAGAATAATATCAGCTTCTCACACACATTTATACCAATATGGTTTTTATTACGGGAATTGAAATAATTTATGCTAGAATAGATGTATAATAAAACGAAGGTTAGGAGATTGATTATGGATAAGCAACTGACGATGATGAAAAGTCTCACTGATGCACACGGGATTTCAGGCTTTGAATATGATGTCAAAAAAGTGATGAAAAAATATTTGGAACCTGTAAGTGATGAATTGGTGAATGATAACCTGGGCGGACTCTTTGGCAAGCGTAATGCAAAAGATGCTTCACGTACACTGCTGATTGGCGGGCACCTTGATGAGATTGGCTTCATGGTGACACGTATTGACGATAATGGTTTCCTGAAGTTTACAGCTGTCGGAGGATGGTGGAACCAGGTGATGTTGTCACAGCGCATGAATGTAATTACAGACAAAGGGGTGCTGACTGGTGTCATTGGTTCCAAGCCGCCACATGTACTTTCGTCTGAAGCAAAGAAAAAACCGGTGGATATGAAGGATATGTTCATCGATATCGGTGTCGCTTCCAAAGAAGAGGCGGAAGAAGCCGGCGTAAAAGTGGGAGACCAGATTACACCGCATTGTGAATTTACTGAAATGGCCAACAAGGATTATCTGCTGGCAAAAGCCTGGGATAACAGATTTGGTTGCAGTCTGGCAGTCGAGGTACTCGAACAGATCAAAGACGAAGATGTGAATATCAATGTGGTAAGTGGTGCCACAGTACAGGAGGAAGTCGGGCTTCGGGGAGCCAAAGTCGCTGCCAATAAAATAAAACCGGATCTGGCGATCGCTGTTGATGTTGGTATCTCATGGGACACACCGGGAATGAGCGAGAAGGACGGCATAGGGAAGATGGGTGATGGTCCTCTGGTACTGCTGCTTGATGGCTCCAATATTGGACATGTCGGTTTCCGCCGGCATATAGAAAAAGTGGCAAAAGCAAAAGACATCCCTGTCCAATGGTCAGCGATTACCGGAGGCGGCACAGATTCGGGAGCGTTCCATGTATCGAATGAAGGGGTGCCTTCCGTATCAATCGGTGTGCCACTCAGATATATGCATTCCAATGTATCTATACTCAACAGAAAAGACTACAATAATGCAGTCAGACTGGTGACTGAAATCGTAAGATCACTTGATGACGACAAGGTGGAAGAAATCATTTGGTAGAAAAGGAAATCATCACTTCGAAAGATAACCGCCGGATTAAAGACTTGAGGAAGCTGCGGTCAAAAAAATACCGGAACAGATTCAATAAATTTCTCATTGAAGGTGAGCATCTTGTTGAAGAGGCAATCATTCATAATCAGATGGTCCATTCTGTGATACTGCTGGAAGATTATGATTATGGCAGACTGGACACAGCAGGCATCGACCTGATGTTTGTAAGTCCTGAAGTCATGGGAAGCCTCTCTTCACTAGAATCGCCGCCAGGTATCATGGGTGTGGTCACATACAAACCGCCGGGCGCTTCAGGCAACAGGGTCCTGCTCCTTGATCATGTCCAGGATCCGGGCAACCTCGGTACACTGATCCGGACAGCAGATGCCTTTGGATTCAGCAAAGTCATTCTGTCACCGGATACTGTAGACGTATTCAGTGATAAAGTGCTCAGAAGTGCACAGGGAAGCACATTTCATATTGATATTGAAATCAGCGAAGCTGCGCCGGCGGCCGAAAGGTTCGAAGGCACAGTTTTTGGAACTGCACTTGATGGAGCAGAGGAGCTGGGTAATATAGAACCTCCGTATGGGCCGCTTATGCTTGTACTCGGGAACGAGGGCAGAGGTGTGAGCAGTGAGGTGCTTGCCGAGGCGGATTTAAAAGTCAAGATCGAGATGAGCGGGCAGAGTGAAAGTTTGAACGTCGGCATTGCCGGCGGAGTACTTATGCACCATTTCAAAGCTTGATTTTTTGGCGCTTTGATTTATAATTACTTTATAAGATGAATAAAAAGCTTCAGCTTGAAGCCGGACATAAATGGTTCATGATTCCGTGTCAGGGAGTGCTGCACATCGACTGCAATGCGGCATACGGATGGAGCCATGGTTCACCTGGCTGATTGAAGCGAGGGCTGATCCCTTATCTTCTTCAAGTGTCTGTCCGTCTATTTGGCGAACAGAAAATCAGGTGGTACCACGGAAACTCCGTCCTTATATACAAGGACGGAGTTTTTATTATTTTACGAGGAGTGGAAAAAATGGATACGAGCGGGATTTCAGAAATTCAGAATACATTCGACAAAGCGATAGCTTCCATCGATGATAAAAAGTCTTTACAGGATCTGAAAGTTGAATATTTAGGAAAAAAAGGTAAAGTGACAGGTCTGATGAAGGAAATGAAAAATCTTTCCAATGAAGACAGACCGGCATACGGTGCCAAAGTTAATGAGGTGCGTTCCCATATTACTTCCGTGATTGAAGAGAAAGAGGGCGTTCTTGCAGAAGCGGCGCTTTCAGCACGTCTTGAAGAGGAAACAATCGATGTCTCACTTCCGGGCAGAACATTCAAACTCGGCAGTCCGCATCCCTTGAGTCGAACTATAGAAGACATAGAGGATTTCTTCATAGGACTCGGTTATGAGATTGCTGAAGGCTATGAAGTAGAGACGGATTATTTTAACTTCGAAGCCCTCAACCTGCCGAAATCCCATCCTGCAAGGGATATGCAGGACAGTTTTTATTTTTCAGAAGACATACTGCTCCGTACACACACTTCGCCTGTGCAGGCACGTACAATGCAGATGAAGAAGGGTAAAGGTCCGGTCAAGATTATCTGTCCGGGTAAAGTATATAGAAGAGACAGCGATGATGCGACGCACAGCCACCAGTTCACTCAAATTGAAGGGCTGGTTGTGGATAAGAATATTCACATGAGTGACTTGAAAGGCACTCTTGAACTGTTTGCAAAAGAGATGTTCGGAACTGAGCGGGAAATCAGGTTGCGCCCAAGCTATTTCCCATTCACTGAACCAAGTGTTGAAGTGGATATTTCATGCTTCAAATGTAAAGGTGCCGGCTGTAATGTGTGTAAAGGTTCAGGATGGATTGAAATACTGGGTTCAGGTATGGTACATCCGAATGTACTGGAAATGGCAGGATTCGATCCGGATGAGTATTCAGGATTTGCATTTGGTATGGGGCCTGACAGAATCGCGATGCTCAAGTACGGCATAGAGGATATAAGGAATTTCTATACAAATGATCTGAGGTTTATAAACCAGTTCAAAGAGACAGAAGATGGAGGGGACCAAAGTGAGAGTATCTAAAGAATGGCTGAATGAATGGATCCCAGTCGATGTGCCGATCGATGAATTATCCGAGAAGATTACACGCGGCGGTATTGAAGTTGATGACGTGATTGACTATACGGAAGGAATTAAAAACCTGGTTGTCGGATATGTTGAGTCTGTAGAACAGCATCCGGAAGCAGACCGATTGAAAATCTGTCAGGTAAATACGGGAGAAGAGACAAATCAGATTGTGTGCGGTGCGCCAAACGTCAAGGAAGATTCCTATGTCATTGTCAGTAAAGTAGGTGGCAGGCTGCCTGGGGGCATCAAGATTAAACGTGCCAAATTGCGAGGGGAAGTATCTGAAGGTATGATCTGTTCGTTGGAAGAACTCGGAATCCCGGAAGATTTTGTACCGAAAGAGTATCAAAATGGCATCTTCATTTTCAATGAAGATAAAAATGTCGGAACAGATGCGCTTAAAGCGCTTTATCTGGACGATCAGGTGATGGACTTCGACCTTACCCCTAACCGTAAGGATGCGCTCAGTATGGCCGGTGCGGCGTATGAAACACGTGCACTTTTCAGTGGTGTAGTGAAGCGTCCTGAAAGTCCGTTGACTGAGCACGCTGATAACGGGGAAAGATCTTTCAGCATCAAAAATGAGAATACTGACGCGGTGACATACTACGGGGCGCGCATCGTAAAAGATGTCAAAATTAAACCCGCACCGACATGGATGCAAATACGACTGATTAAAGCGGGCATCCGTCCGATTAACAATGTCGTGGATATATCCAACTATGTCCTTCTTGAATTCGGGCAGCCGCTTCACATGTTCGACAAGGATAAAATTGGATCTGATACCATCGTAACGCGTTTTGCCCGCCAGAATGAAAAGATGACGACTCTCGATAATAAAGAGCGTAAACTGAATGACAGCGACATTGTCATTACAAATGGCAAAGAGCCAATAGCACTTGCAGGCGTAATGGGCGGGAACTTCTCTGAAGTGACTGATGAAACAACTAATGTGGTTATTGAATCTGCACTCTTCAATCCTGTATCCATCAGAAAAACGAGCAATCGCCTGAATCTCCGCAGTGAAGCATCTGCGCGGTTTGAAAAAGGGGTTTCACATGAATTTGTACTGGAAGCTCTTGATCGTGCCGCATATCTGCTTGAAAAATATGCAGGTGGCCGAGTGATGGGTGGTGTCATATCTGACGGAGAGCTTGATCTTGAAAACAGTCAGATTACAGTAACAAAGAAATTCATCAATAAACGTCTGGGAATGAATCTCTCTGTGGATGATATCGCGGATACGTTATCTAAACTCGGACTTGAAACTGAAGTGGATGAAGAAACATTGAACATATCAATCCCCTCGAGAAGAGATGATCTCAAAATCAGGGAGGATATCACAGAGGAAGTCGCCAGAATATACGGATATGATGCTTTGCCATCATCGCTTCCTGAATACAGCTCGATTACACCCGGAAAGCTCACTGATGAGCAGAAGAAAGTCCGTATTATCCGTCATCAGCTGGAGTCACTTGGATTATCCCAGGCAATCAACTACGCTTTGACTGGAAAAGAAAAATCCAGGCAGTTTACAGAACGTACTGAAGGACTTGAGCTTTTGATGCCGATGAGTGAAGAGCATGCAGTTTTGAGAAACAGCATGATTCCGCACCTCATTGATAATGCTGTCTACAATGTGAACCGCCAGCAAAAGGATGTACAGCTCTATGAAATGGGCCGTGTCTTTATTTCCAGAGGAGAAGGGAATCAGCCGGAAGAGGTTGAAATGCTGGGCGGAGTGCTGACGGGCGAAATGAATCGCACCGATTGGCTCAATGCAAGTGTTCCTGCTGATTTCTATGCAGCAAAAGGTATTGTCGAAAGTGTCTTTGAAAAACTGGGGATGGATCATAATGTCAGCTATCGTCAGACGGAGGGATTCAAAGAGATGCATCCGGGAAGAACTGCCGATATTTATCTCGGGGAAGAGAAAATCGGATTTGTCGGAGAGGTTCATCCTAAATATGCTGAAGACAATGATTTGAACAGAACTGCTGTATTCGAGATTAATATTGACCAGCTCCTCAGTGTCAAAAAGGGTCTCATCGTCTATGAACAACTGTCAAAATATCCTACAATCACGCGGGATATTGCATTGGTTGTCAAACAGACGGTTACTGCAGCTGAATTGATGACAACAGTCAGATCTGCCGCGAAGAAATATCTTAAAGATGTGTTTGTATTCGATGTATATGAAGGTGAAAACGTATCGGACGGAATGAAATCCGTGGCACTCCGACTCACTTACCTGAACAAAGAACAGACATTGACGGATGAAGAGATCGAAGCAGTCCACGCGCCTGTACTTGATGCGCTTGAGGCAGCCGGGGCAGCAATCAGATAATAATAAAACCAGATGCGCAGGCATCTGGTTTTATTAGTCTAGTTATATTTTTTTGCCAGTAAATCTTTGACTTTATCCCGCGATTTGAAATGCTTTTTTGAAATGGAATCAACAAATTCCATCCCACGCCTGTCGGCAAGGTTTGCAGCGAAAAGATCTGTTTTTTTACTGGCGCCCCGCGGCACTTCCTGTTTCAATGAGCGGTTCAGGTTGGACATCTGTTCAAGGTATCTGCTCCTTGCCAATATACTTGCACAGGCTACAGCTATTGATTTGGATTCCGCTTTTGTCTCCTGATGGATCAGGTCCATCCTGAATGGGTCGGGGACATATTTACGATAGGCATTCTCGGTGGTGAACTGGTCGATGACAATTGCTTCCAGCTCAGATTGATCCTCCATTTTTTCATATGCTTTTTGAATGCAATGGTCATGTAGGACTGCCTTGAGTTTAACGATGTTCCACCCTTCGTCAATTTTTTTATTATAGGACGGATTGTCCAGCACGACGAGGGAATAGGGGACGATATGGATAATCTCACCTGCAAGTTTATTTACTGTGGCATTGGAGAGGTTTTTTGAGTCTTTAACCCCGAGTTCTTTTAATAATGGGATTTTGTCTTTCGGCACATAGGCGGCACAGACAGTCATCGGCCCAAAATAGTCACCTACGCCGGCTTCATCGCTGCCTATGGTGTTCATTGTGTCATAGATCATTTTTATCTTTCCTTTTGTGAATTAGATTGCTGTTTCTTCATTGATAATTGTAACATGGCGGTTTTTGTTTTCACCAATTTCCATCGTATCATTAAAATGAAGGAAAGTATGTGTTATTATACATTTATATTGTTGCGCGGATATTGATGCCATCCGGTGCCTGTTTCCGGCAGCCGGCTGTATGTATGGCATCAATAAAGCTTTTTATGTTAAATTATATATAACATTTATCAGTGAAATTTTGTATAGGAGGCAATGTCAAATGGCAGAATATAAAAATCGCATTGCTGTTGATATTTATGACCAGCAGTATACGTTGGTAGGGGCGGAGAACCCTGAACACATGAGATATGTTGCGAGACTCGTAGATGAGAAAATCAGGGAAATCGGTGTCAGGAATGCAGGGCTTGATACTACAAGAAAAGCGGTTCTGGCAGCGGTGAACGTAATGGATGATTACGTAAAACTTCAGGAAAAATACGATTCTGCAGTGCAGGAACTGGATCGAAAAGGTAATTGATGTTATGTCGATAATAATTATAATATTACTTATAATAGGTTTGGTCATCGGCTACCGAAGGGGTGTCATTCTGCAGCTCCTTCACCTGGTCGGGACCATTTCAGCGATTGTCATATCTGCCATGAACTACAAAACACTGTCTGCAAAATTCGATATGGTAATGCCATATCCATCGACAGCGCAGTCGGTAAATAATCCAGTACTGCCTGATCTTGGCAATGCAGAATATGCATTTTATGATATGGTTGCATTTTTCATCATTTTTGTAATTGCCAAAATCCTCACCCAGTTGATTGTCAGTGCTTTTGATTACTTACAGCAGCTGAGTGTTTTTGGGGTTGGCGGTGAAATTGCAGGTTCGATAATCGGATTGATTGAAATGGTTTATATTTTAACTGTGTTAATTTTCATGCTTGCGGTTGTTCCTCTTGAATTCATCAGGGATGCAATCGGCGAATCAGGACCGGCATCGTTCATAATGGAACACACTTTCATCCTGTCTGATAAATTTATAGAATGGTTACAAAACGAGTCATAGTGATATGGCTCTTTTTTTGGAGGCTAACATGACTAAAAAAGATATTATTGTATTATTGGAAACAATTGCGACGTATATGGAACTCTCGCTGGAAAATCCATTTAAAGTATCGGCGTACAGAAAGGCCGCAGCGAGTATAGAGTCAGATGGACGGTCATTATCTGAAATAGCTGATTTTTCAAAGATAAAAGGCATCGGGAAGGGCGTTAATGAAGTCATTACGGAATATGTGGATTCAGGAAAGTCCACAGTGCTGTATGAGTTGAAAGAATCTGTTCCCGCCGGCCTGGTGAGAATGTTGAAAATACCAACATTGGGCCCGAAAAAGATTGCGAAAATCCACAAGGAACTCGGCATTGTTGACATGGAAGCACTTAAAGAGGCGTGTCAGGATAAAAAAGTGAGTGCACTCTCAGGGTTTGGCGTAAAAACGGAACAGAATATCGAAAAAGCGATTGATGAGCTGTTGACACGCCCTGAACGCTACCCGGTTGAAAGAATCATTGCATTCAGAACCGCGGTTGAAAATGCTCTTGAAAAAATGGACACCGTTAAAAAATACGGTGTGGCGGGAAGTGCAAGACGTTTCAAGGAGACAAGCGGTGATCTCGATTATATAATCGAAGTGACGGATGTCGGTGCCTTCACTGAAAGTTTTCTTGCAGCATCCATAGTGAAGGACACCGTGGCAAAAGGTGAAAAGAAATTATCTGTAGTCATAGAAGAGGACATGGATGAAATCAATGTGGATTTCCGATTTGTCACAAAGGATGAATATTTTACGACTCTCCATCATTTTACCGGTTCCAAAGACCACAATGTGAAAATGCGCCAGATTGCCAAATCACGAGGGGAAAAAATCAGTGAATATGGAGTGGAGTCAAATGGTGAAATGAAAACATTCGATTCCGAAGAAGCTTTCTTCAGCCATTTCAATCTGCCATTCATCCCTCCCGCGATGCGAGAAACAGGGGAGGAAACGGGTGTTGATGTATCCAGGATCGTCACCAAAAATGATATTAAAGGTGATCTGCACATGCACACAGTGTACAGTGATGGTGCTTTCTCAATCCGTGAAATGATAGAGGCATGCATAAGCCGTGGCTATGAATATATGGTCATTACGGATCATTCTAAAAGTTTGCGGGTGGCAAATGGTCTGTATGAAGACAAGCTGTATAAACAAATCGAAGAAATCAAAGCTCTCCGGGATGAATACCCTGAAATTGACATATATACTGGAACTGAGATGGATATATTGAAAGACGGTACGCTGGATTATTCGAATGACATGCTCAAAGAACTGGATTATGTCATTGCGGCCATCCATTCCAGTTTCTCACAGACAGAAGCAGAGATCATGCACAGGCTGAAGTCAGCATGCGAGAATCCGTATGTGAGGCATATTGCCCATCCTACCGGAAGACTGATCAGCTCGAGGGCAGGTTATCCTGTGAATATGCAGGAACTGATTCAAGTGGCAAAGGATACGAATACAGTACTTGAGGTGAATGCCAATCCAAGGAGGCTCGACCTGTCTGCTGATACAATCAGACATTCAGGGCTGAAACTGACTGTCAATACAGATGCCCATCATACGGATCACCTTGAATTTATGGAATACGGTGTAGCTACGCTTCAAAAAGGTCTGATTCAAAAAGGAGATGTCATCAATACATTTTCAAGGGATGCGTTCCGAGAGTTTGTGAATAAAGGGAAATAGAGGTTTTAAAATGAATGATAGAACGATAAATGCACTGGAATTCGACAAGATACTTGGCCAGTTGACTAATTTTGCTGAAAGTGAAAAAACAAAAGAGCAAATCAATCCTGAAATCATTTCCACGAATCCTGATGAAGTGAGACAGATGATCAATGAAGTGGACGATGCTGCGACGATGCTCAGGTATACAAACGTTGAACTCGGTGGAATAACAGATATAAAGCAACATGTCAGACGGGCTGAAATTGGAAGTATGCTCGGTGTACCTGAACTCAATCAAATCCGCAGCATGTTGAACAGGAAAAATATGCTTACAAAGGTTTTTGATGCCTTTGAAGAGGACGAAGTAGAACTGTCCTACATTCCCATCTATGTCACAGGTCTGCCGGATATCCATTTTTTATATAAACGGATTACAGAAACATGCGACGATTCCCGTGTACTTGACCATGCTTCTGAAACACTGCTTCGGATCAGGTCCAAAATAAACTCGGAAGAAGGGAAAATCCGCAGCAAGCTCAATGAAATCATCCGTGGTGGAAATCAGAAGAAACTTTCGGACAGCCTTATCACAATGCGCAACAACCGTTATGTAGTCCCTGTGAAAGTCGAACATCAGGGGGATTTCAATGGTATTGTCCACGATATATCTGCGAGTGGCCAGACTGTCTATATGGAGCCGATGGCAGTTGTACAGATGACAAATCAGATACAGACACTGAAAGATGAAGAACAGACCGAAGTGGAACGAATCCTCTATCAGCTTACTGCAGAAACTGCAGAAGTGTCTTCGGAGCTCATAATGACTGATGATGGGCTCCATCATATGGATATGGTATTTGCCAAAGCGAAATATGGTTCTAAAATCGGAGGAACAAAGCCTGAAGTGCTGACTGAAGGGGGCATCTATCTCCCGGCAGCATTTCATCCGCTCATTCCTGCTGATGTTTCCGTCAAAAATGACATTGTAATGGATGAAGAAACACGTGCAGTAATCATTACCGGACCGAATACCGGGGGTAAGACAGTGACGATCAAAACAATCGGTCTGAGCGCCCTGATGGCACAATCGGGTATCCCGGTACCTGCCAGGGATGGCAGTGTAATCCGCATATTCTCAAAAATATACAGCGATATCGGGGACGAGCAGTCGATAGAACAATCCTTATCTACATTCTCAAGCCATATGACCAATATTACTGCAATCTTGGATGAAACGGATTCAGACAGTCTCGTGCTCCTTGATGAACTTGGGGCAGGTACCGATCCGGAAGAAGGGGCGGCACTGGCAATCAGCATACTTGAATATTTACTATCAAGGAATGCAACGGTTGTTGCCACCACCCATTATCCGCAACTGAAATCATTCAGTTACACTAGGGATGATGTCATAAATGCGAGTGTGGAATTCAATGTAAATACCCTTTCTCCGACATACAGACTGTTGATGGGGATACCGGGTAAGTCGAATGCATTTGAAATATCGAATAAACTCGGCTTGAATCCGAATGTCATCAAGCGTGCCCGTGAACTTGCCGGAAGGGATTCACAGGAAGTAAATGATATGATTTCTGCACTTGAGAAGCACACCCGGAATGCACATGATAATGAATATGAGACAGAGATGCTCCTCAAGGAATCAAAAACATTGCATCAGGATCTTCAGAAATATATGGAAGATTTTGAAGCTTATAAGGAAAAATTGAGGAAGAATGCGCGGGAAGCGGCAAACCGCATCATCAAGGAAAGTGAGATAAAGGCGGAAGAAGTCATACAGTCACTTGAGGAAATGAAGAGCCGTGGGGCGGAAAGTATACAAGAACACGAAATAATTGAACAGAAAAAGTCACTTTCGGACAGCTATCATCAAGAAGAAATCAAACGTAAAGAGCGTGCTGCTGAAAAAGAAAAGATTCAGTCAGGTGACGAGGTTGATGTCCTGTCCTATGGTCAAAAAGGGGAAGTGCTTGCAGTAGAAGGTGATGAGGCGACCGTCCAGATGGGAATCATTAAAATGAAGGTCGGCCTTGATGAGCTGAAAAAACGCAAAAAACAAAAACAGGAACGTACAGTGGCAAGGAGAATTGGTAAATCCCCTGTCAAAAGGGAACTGGATCTCCGCGGTGAAAGATTCGAAGAGGCGCTGCAGAAGCTGGACAGATATCTGGACCAGGTCCTTCTGTCGAACTACAATGAAGTGGAAATCATTCATGGCAAGGGGACAGGGGCACTCCAAAAAGGGGTCCAGCAGTTCCTCAGAACACATCCTAAAGTCAAATCATTCAGAGGCGGTATGCCGAGCGAAGGCGGATTTGGTGTGACGGTAGTTGAAATGAAGTAGGTGAAATCGTGGATAATTTCGATATGTATAAATTGGCGAAAGTGCTGATTGGAGCCGGAATAGTGATGTTCCTGGGGGGGATCGTATACTTGTTCCTATTTGCATAAGCAATTCCATTGAGCCCTTTTGCGACAACATGCTATAATAAAAAACATAATTGACCAATATGGAGGTAATTTAA
>CAYTIR010000062.1:0-12269 GCA_964437955.1 uncultured Staphylococcaceae bacterium | reverse complement strand
ATCGCAACTAAATATACGAATGTCGCTTTTGAACATTTCAAGAGCCAGAAAAAAGATGTATCGCTTGTGCACCTCAATGGTTCTGTGGAACTTGCACCGCTTCTCGGACTGTCCGATGCGATTGTCGACATCGTACAAACAGGCAGCACGCTGAAGGATAACGGCCTCATCGAATATGAGAAAATCATGGAAATCCATGCCCGTCTCATCGCTAATAAACGGACATTCTATACTAAAGAGGATGAAATATATGAATTTCTACAGGAAATCGGGGTGGTTTGATGAATGCATCGGAATTCAGGGAAGTTTTTCAGAAAAATACAGATACAGCAGGATTTGAAGGCATGAGCGACGTCATGAATATCATAGAGGACGTCCGGCAGAACAAAGATGCTGCCCTCAGAGATTACACCAAAAAGTTTGACGGCCGTGATCTTGAATCATTCAAAGTGCCTGTCAGCAGACTTGAAGAGAGCTATAATGCCTTGCCGGAAACTGAACGGCAGGCACTGGAAAAAATCAAGGAAAGAATAGAAATCTATCAGGAAACGATCAAATATGAAGACCGCAAGGATGGAGAATTCAAATACGTCTATCATCCGCTCGAAAAGATAGGTGTGTATGTACCGGGTGGAACAGCGTTATATCCCTCGAGCGTTCTGATGACCGTCGTACCCGCACTCGTTGCCGGTGTCGATGAAATCCATGTTGTGACGCCAACGTTTGAAAACAACAACATCACTTTCGCAGCACTTTATATATGCGGAGTGCAAAATGTCTATACCGTCGGCGGGGCTCAGGCGATTGCCGCCCTGGCCTATGGCACGGAAACGATTCCAAAAGTGGATAAGATCGTCGGACCCGGAAATTACTACGTCGCACTCGCCAAACGGCTCCTCTTCGGCGAAGTGGGCATTGACATGATTGCCGGGCCAAGTGAAATACTCATATATGTCGACTCCGATGTCCACGTGGATGCCGTCGTTTATGATATCTTTGCTCAATCCGAACATGATGCGAATGCCCGCACATTCCTGATCAGCGAGGATCCGGAAATCATAGATACGATTGAAGCCAGGATCAAATCACTCACGGACAGTCAGCCGCGAACTGAAATTATAAAGAAATCCCTTAAAAACAACCATTATGCCGTTGTGGATTCGCGGGAAGCCCTGCTCGCTCTCGTAAACTACATCGCTCCGGAACACGTATCCATCCAACACAGCGATTCCGAAATGATCATACGCAATATAAAATATGCAGGAGCAGTTTTTGAAGGCTATTATTCACCGGAAGCCATCGGGGACTATGCAGCCGGTCCTTCTCATGTACTTCCGACAGACCGAACAGGACGCTTCAGTCACGGACTGAATGTCAACGACTTCCTGACAAGCCATGCAGTCATTTCACTTAAAGAAGAAACGTTCAAAGACATCTCAGGACCGGCTATGACTGTCGCAAGACGCGAACAGCTGGATGCACATTATCAATCATTGAAAATCAGAACGGAGTGATCAGATGATTCACATGGACCGGAATACCAGTCCGATTTCCCCTTTGTCTGATACAGACATCACGGAAGTCGTCCGAAATACCAATCTATATGAATATCCAAGTGATGAAATCATACGATTCAAGCAGCACTATGCCGATTACTACGGTATCAGTCCGGGACAGATTGAAGTGGCCAACGGATCGGATGAATGGATCCAGAAGACAATCATGACACTCGGGCAGAATGGGGTCATGGCACTCGCACCCGACTTTGTGATGTATCAGGAATATTCAAATCAGGTAGATATCACATTCAATACCATTGAATGTGACGAAAACTTCCGCTTTGACTTTGACAAGGTAATAAAGGCCATCGACAAGGAACAACCATCCTTATTCCTCATCTCCATGCCGCACAATCCGACCGGACAGCTGTTTCAGGACGAGGAACTCGCCAGAGTGTCAGAAGCGATGAAAGCGGCCGGAGGCTACCTCGTGCTTGATGAGGCATATGCCGAGTTCGCGCCCTGGTACACAAGGCCCGAGGGGGAACACGTAGTTATCATACGGACTTTGAGCAAGATTTTCGGTATTGCCGGGCTGAGAGTCGGCGTGGCGGTGGCCGAGGGGGAAACATTCAGGAAAATCACACAGCTCAACCACCCCTATCCCGTAAACTCCCTGTCCCTGAACCTCGCGGGCAGAATATTTGAAAACAAAGTTGAACTCAGGAAATTTACAGACTACCAGCTCGAATCAAAAAAAAGGCTTGAAGACGCTTTTGAACCGGTACGGGATAAAGTGAAAACAATTGAATCCAGCACCAACTTCATCTTCACTTATGGAGAGAATGCAAGATCACTCGGGCAATACTTACAGGACCACGGCTTTAAGCCGAGAATGTACACCATTGACCCGCTGAACGATGTGGTCCGATATTCGATCATCAAACTGGAAGACTATGAAGACTTGAAAAAATTAATCAATGAATGGAGCAGTCAATATGATCAGGAAAGAAAGATCGACCCAGGAAACACAAATCTCAATTTCAATCGATGATAAAAAATCATTCAAAGAATCTAAGATTTCAACAAATGTGGGCTTTTTCGACCATATGCTGACACTTCTCAGTTTCCACTCGGAACTTTATCTTGAAGTGGAAGCAAATGGAGATAATGAAGTGGACGACCACCATACTGTCGAAGATGTCGGCATCATACTCGGTCAGCTGATCAGGGAACTCTACACCAAAAAGCAGTCCTATCAGCGGTACGGGACGACTTATATTCCTATGGATGAATCACTGGCACGTGTCGTACTCGATTTATCCGGCCGGCCGCACCTGAATTTCCAGGCTGAGTTCTCAAAAGAGAAAGTCGGTACATTCGATACTGAACTCGTCATGGAGTTTTTCAACGCCCTCAGCATGAACAGCCGGATGACGCTCCATGTCGATCTTCTCAAAGGCGGAAATACCCATCATGAAATAGAGGCGGTCTTCAAAGCATTTGCAAGAAGCCTGAAAGCGGCACTCCTGCCAAGTGAATCCGGCATCCCTTCTTCCAAAGGGGTCATCGAATGATCGGAATCTTAGATTATTCCCTGGGAAATATCCAAAACATTAAAAATGCACTCGAAAAATTGGGCTATCCGTATATGATGTCCGGAAGGATCGGGGAACTGTCCAACTGCGATACCGTCATCCTGCCCGGAGTCGGACATTTCGGCAGCGCCATCCACACCATCGACGCACTTGGAATCAAGGATGACCTGCTCGAAATTGCAAAATCCAAACGTATAATCGGCATCTGCCTCGGGATGCAGCTGTTGTTCGAAACGAGCGAAGAAGGTAATACCCGCGGCCTGGGACTCCTTAAGGGGAATGTCCGTATCATCGATACTCCCCATACCCTTCCACACCTGGGATGGAATACTTTGAAAAGCAGCAATAAAACGCTGGACGGCAAAGATGTTTATTTCATCCACAGTTATATGGTCGAAGAAGCAGAGGACGTTATTGCGACGAGCGCATATGGGAAGCAGGTGCCGGCAGTCGCCCAAAAAGGAAACATCATCGGTATGCAGTTCCACCCGGAGAAATCGGGGGAGGCCGGACTTGAAATATTAAAGCAGGCCATTGAAGGAGGATTTTAACATGAATATCATACCCGCCATCGACATCATCGACGGCAAGAACGTACGCCTTACCCAAGGAGACTATGATCAGAAAACAGCAATGAGACGCACACCGGAGGAGGCAATCAAGTTCTACTCCCGCTTTACACAGGTCAAACGCATCCACATCGTCGATCTTATGGGGGCACTTAAACAGAATGCCCAGGAGTCCACTGTCATTGAACGGCTCAAGTCAATGACAGATCTCCCCCTTCAAATCGGAGGCGGACTGAGAAGCATCGAAACGATCAGACAATATGATGCAATCGGCATTGATTATTTCATACTCGGCACTAAAGCAATCATGGATATAGATTGGCTGAAGGCCGTTGTGGACGAATTCCCGAATCGCATATTTGTAGGCGTGGATGCCAGGGAAAACGATATTTATGTCAATGGCTGGACTGAAAACAGCAACATCACCATCGATGAATACATTAAAGAGATCGAGATATTGAAGATTGCCGGAATCATATATACCGACATAAATAAGGATGGCATGAACCAGGGGCCAAACTTTGAAAATACCCGGCGGATCAATGCACTCACACGCCATACTGTCATTGCCAGCGGCGGTGTGAGGAATAAGGATGACCTGGACAAACTCGCATCCATGGGTGTGGGGAATGCGATAGTCGGCAAAGCCAGTCACAATGATGAATTTTGGAGGGATATCACATGATCAAAAAAAGAATCATTCCCTGTCTCGATGTTAAAGATGGCCGTGTCGTCAAAGGGGTGAACTTCGTAGGCCTCAGAGATATCGGGAACCCGGTTGAAATGGCCAAACGGTACAACGTAGAAGGCGCAGATGAGCTCGTCTTTTTGGACATCTCGAAAACACAGAATGGACATGATCTGATGATAGACGTCATCAGAGACACCGCCCGGGAACTCTTTATCCCGCTTACAATCGGCGGCGGCATTTCATCCGTTGAGGACATACGCCGGCTGCTTAATGCCGGCGCCGATAAAGTCAGTATCAACTCAGCTGCCTTGAAGGACCCCGACCTGATCGAAACCGCTTCACAGATCTTCGGCAGCCAATGCATCTGCATCGCCATAGATGTCAAATACGATACAGACAAAGCCGACCACTTCGTATTCACTCACGGCGGATCGAAAGATACCGGCATCCGGGCATTTGACTGGATCACCCAGTGCGCTGAACGTGGTGCCGGGGAACTGCTGATCACCAGCATGGACCATGACGGTGTAAAACAAGGTTTCGATGTCGATTTTCTGAAAAAGGCGAACGCACTCGTCAATGTACCGATTATCGCAAGCGGCGGTGCCGGAGATGAAGGACATTTCATTGAGCTCTTCCGAGAAACGGATGTATCTGCAGGACTCGCCGCCTCCATCTTCCATAACCAGGAAGTCGACATAGAGGACTTGAAATATAAACTTCAGGACGAAGGATTCGAGGTGAGATTGACGTGAAACCGAATTTTGAAAAAGCAAATGGCTTATTATCCGTGATTCTTCAGGATTATAGAACAAAACAGGTGCTGATGAATGGTTTCATGAATGAGGAAGCATACCAGAAGACACTTGAAGACGGGGTTGTATGGTTTTATTCACGTACTAAAAAAAGGCTTTGGAAAAAAGGTGAAACGAGCGGACATACTCAGACTGTGAAAGAAATGGCCCTCGATTGCGATCAGGATGCCCTGCTCATCCAGGTCGATCCAAAGGGGCCCACATGCCACCTGGGGACACAAAGCTGCTTCGGTGATGAATTCTTCAATCTTCAGATGCTCGAAAAAATCGTGGAGTATAAGATAGAAAATCCCCAGGAAGGATCCTATACCAAATATTTAACCGATCAGGGAATCGATAAAATACTTAAGAAATGCGGGGAAGAGATGACGGAAGTCGTCATTGCAGCCAAAAATAATGACTCCACAGAGCTCATAGATGAAACAAGCGATCTGCTCTATCATCTCCTCGTCCTCCTGAAAAATCAGAATGTCTCGTTGAACGATGTGGAACAAAGACTGGAGGAACGGCACGGGGAAAACCTGTCATACAAAGTGCGCGGGGAAATAAAGGAATGGTGATGTTGATGACCGTTCATCTTCGGAATGATTCATCCATACCCACATAACCATGGGAATGGATGCAGGAACGTTTCAGAAAGAGAAAAACCACTCGGGCTGCATCTCGTCCGGATTCCAGGTAAAAGACACGAAAATGAAATATCCATCATCAGCAAAGTCCGGGTACTTAAATATACGGTCTTTCTTTTTCCTGACTGATTAGGCATAGAACAGCCGAATTCGGGTAAAGAATAATGAATTCAAAAATCATATGTCCGAAATCAATCAGCAGTCACGTACAGTTCTTCCTTAATTGGAAGTTGATGACTTTAAAAGATGGAAGGAGATTATGATGAGTGGGAAAGTTGATCCGAAAACTATTGTAACTACATTCGTGATTGGCATACCAATCGGCCTGGTGTTCGGTTTCATGATTTCCATACTGACAGGAAACTATACCTATTTGTGGGCAGTCGGCATTCCACTGGGTATCATATTCAGCATTATTCTCACTATGGCAATCGTGAAAGGTAAAAACAAATCTGCAAAAGAAATGGCCAAGGACGCAGATGACGGGGAAGACAGGGGATTTTAAAATCCTCGTCTTCTTTTTTATTACTACAAATGCTCCAAGGCAGGCCAATACAAATCAGCGTAGCGCGCATATCGCATATACGGACTCATATTCTCACTTTTATAAACTACAAAAATCACTTTAAATTTGAAATAAACTAAAAAATCCTCTGCTTTGCCCCTAATTTGAATAGCCTGCAGATTGTCACGGAGAACAAGGAGTTCAAAACCTTCCATACACAGCTTTTTTTGAATAAAAGTATTGTGCGATGCCCTTGACATTCCCTTCAAATCTGACATATAATCCATATATATTTAGTCGGATTTAGAGGAGGCAGGGTGCGCTTTGAAAGTACGCTTAAATAAGGTTAATAAATCTTTTCAAAAAGGCAAGAAAGATACGCTTAAAGTTTTAAATGATATTGATTTCAGTATCAATGAAGGTGAATTTGTATCATTGGTAGGGCCCTCGGGATGCGGCAAATCTACTATATTGAAATTGATCGCGGGCCTGGACTCCCCCACTTCAGGGGAAGTGCTCATTAACAATCATAAAGTCAAAGGACCGGGAACAGACCGCGTGGTGGTATTCCAGGAAGGCGGTCTGTTCCCCTGGATGACTGTACTGGAGAACGTTACATATGGGCTGCTGCGTAAAAAAATGACTAAAGCAGAGGCAGAGGAAAAGGCGATGGAGGGCCTCAAAATGGTCCATCTCGGAAACTTCACCGGATCATATCCCCATGAGCTTTCAGGCGGAATGAAGCAGCGGGTGGCCATCGCCCGCGCTCTTGTCATGGATCCTGATGTGCTACTGATGGATGAGCCATTTGCAGCACTGGATGAACAGACCCGCCTCGTTCTGCATAAAGAGCTTCAGAAAATCTGGCAGGAGACGGGCAAGACGATATTGTTCATTACTCATAATATCCGTGAAGCGTTGACACTCTCGGACAGAGTACTGCTCATGAGTACCAGGCCCGGCGCTGTAAAAAAAGAATTCATTGTAGAGGCTTCAAGACCCCGTGACCTGTCTGACAGTAATATTGTCGATCTGGAACGACGTGTAATGACTGAATTGGAAGAAGAAATGGAAAAAGTGCTGAAGGAGGAATTTGGCGATGACTACCATCTTGAGAAGAGTCATGTTCGTGCTAGTGATCATAGCGATATGGGAAGTCATATCTAAACTTGGAATTTTCCCGACATTCATGTTTCCGCCTTTGATCATTCCAAGCGTATCCGGTGGTGTCACCGTCCTCAAAACACTGATCGGGGGGATAGCATCCGGTCAGATCCTCGCCGCCACGGGCGTCACACTCACCCGTCTGCTCATCGGTTTTGTAATCGCGGTGATTCTTGGCCTGACTTTCGGCTTTCTAATCGCACGCTACAAATGGGTGGATGATACTTTGGGCTATTTCGTAACGGCGCTCCAGTCCATTCCGAGTATCGTATGGTTCCCCCTGGCGATTGTATGGTTCGGCCTTGGAAATACGGCTATCCTGTTCATTGTAGCCATCGGAGCCACATGGACGATGACCGTCAATTCCAGCGCCGGATTTAAAAATGTGCCCAGTATCTATATCAATGCTGCAAGAACACTCGGTTCATCGGGCACACACCTGTTGAAGACTGTCATACTGCCCGCTTCGGTGCCTCATATCATTTCAGGGCTCCGCGTCGCATGGGCTTTCGCGTGGCGTGCAATCATGGCCGGTGAACTGCTGGGCGCTGCCGGAGGACTCGGATATCTGCTCGACCTCGGACGTTCCACTCAGGCGATGGACCTTGTCCTATCAATCATGATCGTCATCGGTGTCATCGGTACAATCATCGACAACCAGGTATTTTTAAGAATGGAACGCTCCGTCGCCAGAAAATGGGGACTTAGAGCATAATAGAGAGGATGGATTAAATGAAGAAGACATTGATTGGATTTTTATTGATACTGACACTTATTATTGCCGGCTGCGGCGGAGGAAATTCGGAACAATCCGCAGAAGAAGTACGCATCGGCTATTTCCCGAACTTCACACATATAACAACGATCATTGCTCTTGAAAATGGTTATTTCCAGGAGGAATTCGGGGAAGATATTTCTATAGAAACAATGACATTCCCCGACGGCAGTGCTTTCATGGAAGCCATGTCAACGGATGAATTCGACATAGGAACAGTGGGGCCATCACCCACAACGAACACTTACTTAAGAAACCCGGCTCATGAAATCATTGCCGGTGCTGTAAACGGCGGCGCTGTACTTGCGACTGCTGAAAACTCAGGAATCGAGAGCGTCGAAGACTTGAAAGGCGCACGGGTGGCCATCCCAACCATCGGTTCCACCCAGGATATCATGCTGCGTAAAGTTCTTAACGATGCAGGTTTAAGTGCCGAAGACGTAGAGATGGTGCCGCAGGCACCTGCAGACACCTCAACACTCTTCCTCCAGGGCGATGTTGATGCTGCTGCTACACAGGAGCCATGGGGTGTGTTCCTCGAAAATCAGGCCAATGCCGATATTCTTCTTGATGAAGAAGAATTCGCCTGGGGAACGGAATCCACAACTACTGTGGTGACTGCCCGTCAGGGGTTCACAGACAACAACCCTGAACTGACGGAAGGATATATCCGCGCCCACATGAAGGCGGTGGAGTTCTTCAAACAGAATAAGGAAGAAGCGGTACAGATATTTGTTGATCATATTGCAGAAATTTCCGGACAGGAACTGGATTTTGAAGAAACACTGAAAGCAAGCAACCGTTTGAATCCAACTTATGAAATCAATGAAGAAGTTCTGCAGGAGATGGCAACAATCAGCAATGAAGCGGGATACACTCCGTCTGACGACATTGAAGGCCTCGTCAACACTGAGTTTTTGGAATCAGTGAAGAAGGAGCAGTAATACTGCACAGTCAGAGAAAAAAGAAAGCGCATGGTTCCCTGAAATCAAGGGGCCATGCGCTTTTTATTCCCATTTAAATCCCTATGGAATGTTTTTTATCCATGTGCACTTTCACCATATCCATGAAGTATTGATGGAATACGAGAGAATCGGTCAATTCCGGATGGAATGAAATCCCCAGATGATTCTCTGACCTCACGGCTACAATCTTACCGTTTGTTTCGGACAGTATACTGACTCCTTCTCCGGTCTCTCTGATATGAGGGGCTCTGATGAAGACTGCCAGTGCTTTCTCATCGATACCCGCTACTGTGAGTTCCTCTTCGAAGCTGTCCACCTGTCTGCCGAATGAATTCCTCTCGACTGTAATATCCAGCTTTCCGAGATGTCCTTCGTCGCAGCCGGCGATGTTTTCAGCAAGCAGAATGAGACCTGCACATGTGCCGAACATCGGCAGCCTGCTCGCACGCAGGACTTCTGTGAAACCGTAGCGGTCCATGAGACGCCGCATTGTCGTCGATTCTCCACCGGGAAGGATCAGACCGTCAATCTCTTCAAGCTCCTCCACCCGCTTTATGGGCAATGCTTCATATCCGCATGCCTCGACCAGTCCGACATGTTCTCTGACTGCACCCTGCAGAGCAAGTATGCCGATTTTCATTACCATCCGCGCTCCTGCATTCTTTCTTCCAATGAAAGTTGGTTGATATCAATGCCTTTCATCGCTGTGCCCAGCTCTTTTGCAAGTCTGCCAATCAATTCATAATCCTGATAATGCGTAGTCGCTTCAACAATTGCCTCGGCAAACTTCTCAGGATTTTCCGATTTGAATACTCCGGAGCCGACAAATACGCCATCGGCACCGAGCTCCATCATAAGTGCCGCATCCTGAGGTGTTGCAACGCCTCCGGCTGCAAAATTCACAACCGGAAGTTTGCCCAATTCTTTAATTTCTTTTAAGACATCATACGGTGCACCGTGATTTTTCGCTTCCGTCATCAGTTCATCATCACTCATTACTGAAATCTGACGTACTTCCTGATTGACCAGTCTCAGGTGCCTCACCGCTTCCACGATATTCCCTGTTCCCGGTTCGCCTTTAGTTCTCAACATGGATGCACCTTCTCCGATCCGTCTTGCGGCTTCCCCTATATTACGGCATCCGCACACGAAGGGTACTGTATAGTCATCTTTTTTCAGGTGGAAAACTTCATCTGCCGGAGTAAGGACTTCCGACTCATCTATATAATCCACGCCGAGGGATTCCAGCACTCTTGCCTCGGTGATATGCCCGATTCTGCATTTGGCCATTACAGGGATGGATACTGCATTGACAACCTCTTCGACAATCCTTGGATCACATGCCCTTGCGACACCCCCTGCTGCTCTGATATCAGAAGGCACACGTTCAAGTGCCATGACAGCAACTGCGCCGGCCGCTTCTGCAACTTTCGCCTGTTCTGCATTGACGACATCCATGATCACGCCGCCCTTCTGCATTTCCGCCATACCTCTTTTGACTCTTTCAGTACCTGTCTGTTGCATTTTATACGACTCCCTTTCTTGTTTGCGATTATATTAAAATAGTATAGAATGAAATCTGAATACCTGAAAGCATCAGTTTGAAATAGATTGAGGAGGTCAGATTATGCTGATCAGTTTGGATAAGAATTCGGATACCCCGTTGTTCGAACAGATCTACAACGGTATAAAACAGCGGATTATAGACGGAGAACTTGTAAATGATGAGAAATTACCCAGCAAACGCCAGCTGCAGCGCGATCTTGTCATCAGCCAGACGACGATTGAAAATGCCTACGGCCGGCTCATTGATGAAGATTTGATATACAGCAGGGAAAAAAGCGGTTATTTCGTCACACCGATAGAGCAGCTTAGACTCGGGGATAAAACTGCAGAAGCCCATATAATAAAAACAGAAAAAAAGAAGTTTGCGCTCCCCCTTGGTTCCATCGATACGACGATGGTCCAAAGCGATGCACTCAAACATATCGCACGGGAAGTCTTTTCGGATGATGAGCTGCTGAATCTCGGGGATGAAAGTGGAGAGAGGACCCTTAAAGAGCAGATCAGGCATTATCTGCATATCAACCGAGGCGTCACATGTTCGATTGATCAGATTTTTATCGGCCCCTCCACAGAATTCCTGCTTGAACAGGTGCTTCATCTTCTGAAATATCCAAGAATGACTATCGAAGACCCGGGCTACCCTGTCATTAAAAAAGTGCTGGGCCGTCTCGGCAGCAAAGTCGATTTTGCCAGGGTCTTGGAAGATGGTGTGGACGTCGGGGCCGTCCGGGCATTGGATAATCCAGTCGTCCATGTCACACCATCGCATCAATTCCCGAGCGGTGTCGTATTATCGTTGAAGAAACGCATTCAATTATTGAATCATGCGGGTGCTGCCGGCAGTTACATCATCGAGGATGACTACGACAGTGAATTCAGATATACCGGAAGGCCGCTGTCCTCCCTCCAGGGCCTGGATCAGCACGACAGGACCATATATATGAGTACATTCTCAAAATCGCTCTATCCGTCTTTACGCCTTTCCTGTATGGTGCTGCCGAAACCGCTTGCGGAACTTTATTACCAAAAGGAACTTTCATGCAACGTTCCGAGACAGATGCAGCACATTGTGGCGTCATTTATGGAGCAGGGCTATCTGAACCGTCATATTAACAGAGTGCGTAAAATTTACCGTACAAAGATGGAATCGATCATGCAATGGATTAGAGCAGAATATGAGGGGGTTGAAATATACGGGGAGCATACCGGTATGCATTTTTTGATGAGAGTGCCGGGGCAGGATCTCACCGGAGCTGCTGAAAAGCATCGACTCGTCCATGGCAATAACTATTCCCACGCGAGGGACCTGGCAGATACTGTTCTGATCGGGACCGGAGAAAAGCAGACTGAGGAGATCATCAGCATATTATCAGCATTTCTGGATGATATTTTCCCAAAATAAAAAAGCACGGATATTTCCGTGCTTTTTGAATGGGCCTAAGTGGACTCGAACCACCGACCTCACGCTTATCAGGCGTGCGCTCTAACCAGCT
>CAYTIR010000061.1:0-13217 GCA_964437955.1 uncultured Staphylococcaceae bacterium | reverse complement strand
AAGTAAATGTGGCTTCTTTAGGTAAATTTCTTAAATATTTTTTATTTTCATCAGGCGTTTATGATTCAATGCATTGTGAATGATATTCCTCTATAATGGGAATGGATTGAGGTGAATTTGAATGAAAAAGCTCAAACAGCAGAGTGAAGTCTATATCAGTATATTACTTGGTGTTTTCTTTGTTGTACTTGGCATATTTGTACTATTCAATACAGGACATATCCGTGGAGAGGCACCGGAAGTTGATGAATCGGAAATTAAAACGATATTTGATCTGATCAATGCGTTCTTCCTTGAAGGGACGACTGTCCTGAGCATGCTGATTGGGGAGTTTCCAATCATCGGCGGCATCCTGATTGTCCTTATCGGCATACTCATGATGAGGATTGCAAGGCTGATCAGGCGGACGACGGAATTCGACACCGGCTTATCGTTCTTTTTCATCGGCCTGTCATTTTTCCTGTTCATCATTACAACCATACTGATGCATCAGGTATATGGATGGTTTGCCCTGCTCTATCTACTGGCGTTCATTGTCCATATGCTCTATAACATATTCAATGAATATTTGGATCCGGCACACAGGAAAGAACATTATATGATCATCCTGGCCGTCTACGGAATCGCCTATTTCTTTACTCAGAATGCGGTGTATTCAAATTTCGAATCGGTGATGACACCGACGGATGTATTGGCAATCAATACATTCTTCACAATGATATGGGTATTGTCCCTGCTTGCGCTTGCGGTGGGTGTATTCCTGTCCAAGTCAAAAAATCTTCTGAAGAAACCCAGAAAAGAAGAGGATGCATCACTGTCCCGTAAGAACAAACGGCAGAAGCTCGATCCGAATCAGTATCTGGGCTTTTCCGGCCGGCTTTATGATTTCAGGAACAGGCTGCTTGAGAAGACGAAGAAGTTCCTGGAAGTTGAATTTCCAACATGGCTGAAGGCGAACTACGTAGAATTATTGCTGGGCACGATCGTATTGTTTTTCGTTCTGATTGAATTCAACAACCGCCACGGTGTGTTCACTGAAGGATACTTCAGAATTTCACAGATGAAATATATTTACGAGTGGGTGAACCTGTTCCTGGCGCTCGCCCTGGCAATCGCTTATCTGTTCTTTACATTTTTCAACATGACACAGAATAAGTTCTATCACCGCCAGATGATCATAATTACACTGCTGTGGTTGAAACTGATGACCAGCCTGTTCATCACACTGTTTAAAGATGTTGAGCTTTCACTCTTCATACTGCCGTTCAATATATTGCTCGTAGTGGTCTCGACACCATTATTATTGATCAGCATATTCAAAGAATTCGAAGGGGGTAAAAATGATGAAAAAAATTGAGAAGCACCATTACACGGGAAGGGTAGATGACGAAAACACAGCCGAGAGGCTCCACCAGGTCATAGCACCGTGGTCAGAAGACGCATCGCCGGGAAAACCTGTATTCATCGGCTTCTGCTCCGAAGAAGGCGTACACCGCAACAAAGGACGTCTGGGGGCGAAGGAAGGCCCATACGCAGTCAGGAAAAAGATGGCTTCCCTCCCTTATATCGATCCGGTCTATGACTATGGCAGCATCATGGGAGACCAGGATCTTGAAGGTTCACAGGAATCTCTGGGTGAGCATGTTGGAGAAATCTTCAGCAAGGGACAATTCCCGTTGATTATCGGGGGCGGGCACGAGACACTCTATGGCCATTATCTCGGGGTGCGCAGACAATATCCTGAGCAGAAGGTTGCGGTCGTGAATCTGGATGCACATTTCGACATCCGCGATGAAACGCCTTCCTCCGGTACGATGTTCCATCAGATACTCTCAGAAGATCAGAACATCGACTACTTCGTTTTCGGTATACAGCCAGCAGGGAATACGAAAACTTTGTTCGACACCGCAGATCGATTCGGTGTGAAATATGCTTTGATGGAAGAAGTCAGGCATTCAGACATTTTTGAAAGTACACTTGCAGGCCTGGATGAATATGATGTGGTGTTTGCCACACTTTGCATGGACTCCGTCCAGCAGGGGGTTGCTCCGGGAACAAGTGCACCGTCACCGAATGGCTTTACTGCATCGGAAGTACACGACTTGGTGGCCGGTCTTGCAAAATTGCCGAACATCGTCAGCTTCGATATAAGCGAAGTGGCACCGACCCTCGATATAGACGACAGGACCAGTGGTCTCGCAGCAAGTCTGTTCCACAGGTTCATGATGGAAAAGGAGACTTTCAGATGAATATTGTCCAGCTGAAACGCGGCGTGGAAAAAGCATATGAAAACGGAAAGCTCAACATCGAACGGGATGACCTGAGTGATGATACGTTTTTAAAAGATGGAGAAATAGTAAAGGTGACCGATCACTTCGGAGGGCTGATCGGCATCGCCATGATCAGTTTTGAACAGAAGACGATCGGATGGATCCTTTCGGATGAAGAGGAGAATATCGACCGGGAATTCGTAGCCGGCAGAATAGCCGCGGCTGTAGAGGACCGGGGACCTTTATTCAACGAAGAAGATACGAACGCCTTCCGGCTGTTCAATGAAATCGGAGACGGCCTTGGCGGCCTCACCGTCGATTATTACGACAACCATCTGCTGGTGACATTCTACAGCCGCGGCATATACAAAATCCGGGATCTGATCATCAAGGAGCTGATGGTCCAATTAAAACCGGACTCCGTTACAGAGCAGACCCGGTTCAGTGTGGACGGTCGGATGAAGATAGAAAACCGCCGGGTGAGCGGCAACGTGGAATTCCCGATCACTGTACTTGAAGCGGGACAGCGGTTTTCCGTCCATCTGGATGACGGACCGATGACACGGCTGTTCCTGGACCAGCGGGAAACGCGCAAGGCACTTATGAAAAATACGAAGAATGCCCATACATTCCTCAATCTTTTTGCTTACAGCGGTACGTTTTCAATCGCTGCAGCACTCGGGGGCATGTCGACGACAAGTGTGGATCTCGCCAACCGGACGAAAGAACTCATCACGGATAACTTCAATAATAATAACCTGCCGGTCGATGCGCATAAGATCTACATCATGGAAACGTTCGAATTCCTGAAATATGCAGCCAGGAACAATCACAGTTATGACACGGTCCTGATCGATCCCCCGAGTTTCTCAAGGTATAAGAAAAAGGTGTTCAAAGTGGACCGTGACTATCCGAAGCTCATACAGGAAGCGGTCAAAGTACTGAACCGCGGCGGTACACTGATTCTCAGTCAGAACCTGGAAACTTCGACTCTGAACCAATTCAGGAAACAGATCGCCACGACACTGGACAAGGCAGGGTACACGTATACGCTTGAAGATGTCAAAGGGCTGCCGAAGGACTTTGCGACAGTCAAAGGATATAAAAAGGGGAAATACCTCAAAGTGGTGAGTGTGACCGTAGGCTGACCGTGACAAGTTTAGTTCCGATATGAAAGTGGGTATATATACGCATGTAACAAGAATTCGAAAAGAAGGAGTTTTGTTCATGAACGCATATCCGCTGACAACGGAACAGATTTCGGAGCGTGAAAAAGAAGCGCGTGAACTGGTTAAAAAGAAAGCGAGATACTCTTCCATCGCTGCCGCGCTGCCGATTCCGTTTCTGGATATCGGTACTGATATGAAATTGATGAATGATATTACAGATGAAATAGAAGAAGTTTTCGGGCTGGACCATAAGCAGGTCAGCGGCACGTCGGATGATATGAGGAATCGTGCTGCTGTCATGGCGACGAGCATGGGCAGTGAATTCGTCGGGCGGCAGGCAACGAAGTTTCTGGTGAAACGGATCGTGAAAGGTTCGAGCAGAAGGGTATTCAGGTTCATACCCATCATCGGTCAGGCTGTCGGTGCGGTGGTCAGCTACATGATGATGAAAAAGCTCGGCAACGATCATATTGAAAAATGTGCTGCCGCAGCAAGACAGCAGTCATTGGCCTAAACCAGGAAAGGCACTCTTACGGGGTGCCTTTTATTTATATATATGGTATAAATATAGTGTGAGTCGATTTGTGTCCCGGCAGGGACACAAATTGTAAAGTTTACGTATGCAATGTTAGTGGTATATTGGCAATATCAGAATAAAACGTGGTAGAATGGATATAATCATGTATAACAATCATGAACTCACTTAAAATAAATCAAAGATATGCAAAAGGAGACTGGCATAATGGAACAAAAAACTTACCTAATCACAGACGAAACAGGGATTCACGCTAGACCGGCGACTATTCTCGTACAAACAGCATCTAAATTCGATTCTGACATTCAGTTGGAGTACAATGCTAAAAAAGTGAACTTGAAGTCCATCATGGGTGTAATGTCACTTGGCGTTGGAAAAGATTCTGAAGTGACTGTATATGTAGAAGGAAAAGACGAAGCAGAAGCGCTTGAAGCAATTACTGAAACTCTTTCAAAAGAAGGACTGACTGAATAATGTCTAAAATACTCAAAGGGATTGGAGCAAGTGATGGTGTAGCAATCGCTGCGGTATATTCACTTGAGGAACCGGACCTTTCAATCGAGGAAACTTCCATCGAAGAAAGTCAGACAGAACAGGAAGTTGAACGCTTCAAAGGTGCTTTCAACCAATCCAAAGTGGAAGTCACAAAAATAAGAAATCATGCAGAGGAAGCCGTCGGACCGGAACACGCAGCGATTTTCGATGCACACCTGCTTGTTTTGGACGACCCTGAATTCCTGGGGCCGATCGAAGATGGTATCCGCAACGATAAGAAGAGCGCGGCACAGTCACTCGTTGATACACGTGACCAGTTTGTTGCGATTTTCGAAGGAATGGATAATGAATACATGAAGGAAAGGGCAGCGGATATTAAAGATGTATCCAAACGCGTCCTCGCTCATATTCTGGGTAAGGAACTGCCTGATCCAAGCAGCATTGATAAACCGGTTGTCATTGTTTCTGAGGACCTGACACCTTCAGATACAGCACAGCTGGATAAGGAATTCGTCAAAGGATTTGTGACGAACATCGGCGGCCGTACTTCACATTCCGCAATCATGTCCCGTTCATTGGAAATTCCGGCAGTAGTGGGGACAAAGGAAATTACTGAAGTTGCGAAAGTCGGAGATCAGATCATCGTAGACGGCAGCGCAGGTGATGTCATCGTTGAACCTTCCGAAGACGAGATCAAAGCCTATGAAGAGAAAGCGGCTAAAGTTCAGGAAGAAAAAGCCGAACTTCAAAAACTTGTCGGTGAACCATCGAAATCCATGGATGGTGTAGAGGTTGAACTCGCAGCAAACATCGGTACTCCGGATGACCTGGAAGGTGTCACTTCCAATGGTGCTGAGGGTATTGGTCTGTACCGTACGGAATTCCTGTACATGGGCAGAAACGAGATTCCAAGTGAAGAAGAACAGTATGAAGCGTACAAAAAAGTGCTTGAAGGCATGGACGGAAAGCCCGTTGTAGTCCGTACACTTGATGTAGGCGGCGATAAAGAACTTCCTTATCTGGATCTCCCTAAAGAAATGAATCCGTTCCTCGGATACCGCGCAGTGCGTATGACGCTGGACAATGAAGAATTATTCAGAACACAGCTCAGAGCCCTGCTCCGTGCAAGTGCACATGGCAATCTGAAAATCATGTTCCCGATGATTGCAACCATTGATGAGTTCAATCGTGCAAAAGCCCTGCTTGTTGATGAGAAGGACAAATTGGTTAAAGAAGGTACGGATGTAAAAGAAGATATTGAAGTTGGAATCATGATAGAGATTCCTTCTGCTGCAATCATCGCAGACCAGTTTGCGAAAGTGGTTGATTTCTTCTCAATCGGTACAAACGACCTGATCCAGTACACAATGGCAGCAGACCGCATGAACGAATCGGTCAGCTACCTGTATCAGCCTTATCATCCGGCACTCCTGCGCCTGATCCAGCTTGTGGTCAACGCAGCGCACAAAGAGGGCAAATGGGCAGGTATGTGTGGAGAAATGGCAGGAGACGAAAAGGCAATCCCGTTATTGCTCGGTCTCGGTCTGGATGAATTCTCCATGAGTGCATCTTCCGTACTCAAAGCCCGCAAGCAGATTTCCACTCTGAAGAAAACAGATATGGAAAGACTTGCATTGTCAGCGGTGGAATGTGCTGAAACTGACGAAGTGCTTGCACTTGTTGAAGAGTATACGAATAGAGTTTAAATGGATAAATGTGTTCAGAACCTCCCGTGCCATTGGTGCGGGAGGTTTTTACATAAGAGTTGAAAGACCGGGATTATCAACAGGTAGATTACGGAACCATTTTCGAGCCATAACAGCATTAATGGCGAAAAATGACTTTATTATTAAACGGACGAATGCCATCATGTTGCATACGTGTACCCCGCCAATCTGATATAATGAAAAGAAAAAGTGGGGTGTCGTGTTTGAAGGAGCAGTCTCGCAGTCCGATCCAACTGTATTTAACACTGCCGATACTGGCATGGGCATTGTTTGATTTTGCGAATACTATTTTCAGTGCGAACATAGTCACTTTATTTTTCCCTCAATACATAACAGAAATGGTCGGGACGGATCCGCGACTGGAACAGATCGCTTCGACGATCATCGCCTATGCAAATGCCTTCTCTGCGGTGCTGCTCATTTTATTCTCCCCGCTTTACGGGGTGACGATGGACCGGACAGGCAGGCGTAAAAAGTACGTAATCCTCTTTACATTGATGTGTGTGACGGCGACAATCCTGATGGGAACATTCGGCGGCACAAATTCGGAAACATGGTTCAGTCTGCCTAATGGTCTCATCATTACAATCATATTATTCGTGTTTGCGAAATTCTGCTTCAGTTCAGGCAATGTATTTTATGATGGCATGCTGTCCGGACTCGGGAACAAAAGGGAAATTCCGCTCATTTCCGGATTTGGTGTTGCACTCGGTTATCTGGGTACTTTATTCGGGATATTCTCTGTAATGCTGATCATCGGAGACGCGCCGACACATCATACATTCTGGCTGTCCGGAATTCTTTTCCTGATCTTTGCATTGCCGATTTTCTTTGTGAATAAAGACAGGCGTGTCCCACCGAAGCCGAAGCAGCCATTCATAAAGGGATATAAGGATATCTACCATACATTCAGGGAAGCGCGACAGTACCCGTCCATTTTCTTCTTCATGATTGCATATTTTTTCGTCAACGATGCCCTGGCAACAGCGATTGCGATGATGCAGCCGTATGCGACAACGGTGGTCGGTTTTGAGTCCGGCGCCTTCCTTATCATCTTCATGGTCGCGACTGCATTCAGTATCATCGGTGCAATCGTATTCAGCTTCATCAACCGGAAAGTCGGTTCTAAACGGACGTTCCTTTCAATCGCCATCCTGCTTGCGGTTGCTGTTGTGATTGCGGCAGTGCCGCTGCCGATGTGGACGTTTTGGATTGCTGCATGTCTGTTCGGCATTGCGATGGGATCGACATGGGTGGTCAGCCGGACAATGATCATCGAGCTTGCGCCTCCGGGAAGGGAAGGTCAGTTTTTCGGATTGTTCGCATTCAGTGCTAAGATGAGCGCGATCATGGGGCCTTTCATATACGGATCGATTACTTTATTGCTTGCTGATTTCGGAACAGTCGCTTCCAGAGTTGCGATTACGAGCCTGGTCGTCATGATTCTCATCGGTATTTTCTTCCATATGAAAGTGGCCGAATCACCTTCTGAAGAATGACTATAGAAAATCTTTACACGCTGCATATTGAATCAAGGTATTTTTTAAAGACATGATTATGATCACTATTTCACAAAATTGTCATGAAAATATGATGGTTCATATTATCATTGAACCGGCATACGGTCTATAATTAGGGGTAAGTTATTAGAGAGGTGATCTTGATGGATGACGTTATACTTGGCCGTGTACTGACAGCGACAACACTTGGATTCCACATTATATTTGCGACCATCGGTGTCGGTATGCCAATCGTCTTCATGGTGCTCGAATTTTTAGGTATCAGGAAGAAAGACACTGACTACCTTACAATGGCGGGCCGTATCGCTAAAGGTTATACGGTGACAGTGGCAGTAGGGGTAGTGACCGGTACGATCATCGGTCTGCAGCTGTCGCTCATTTGGCCGGAATTTATGAGAGTCGGCGGACAGATCATTGCTCTGCCGCTTTTTATGGAAACATTTGCATTCTTCTTTGAAGCGATTTTCCTCGGGATCTTCCTGTATACATGGGACCGTTTTAAAAACCCATGGCATCACTGGCTCCTGAATATCCCGATTGTCATAGGGTCTTCCCTCTCCGCAGTATTCATCACAACGGTCAACTCGTTTATGAATACACCGGCAGGGTTTGATATGGTGGACGGTGAGCTGATCAATATCGATCCGCTCGCTGCGATGTTCAATCCCTCGACCTGGGTAAGGGTGTTTCATGTTGTGGCGACAGCCTATACAACAGCAATATTCCTGATAGCATCAATCGGTGCCTTCAAACTTCTCCGTTCCAAATTCAATGAGGACCGCGAGTATCATAAAAAAGGTCTGAAAGCGATGATGGTCGTGGGACTGATTGCAGCATCCATGACGGCACTCGCAGGTGACCTGTCTGCAAAATTCCTGCATGAGCACCAGCCGGAAAAACTTGCAGCACTTGAATGGCATTTCGAGACAGAAGACAATGCAGATCTTGTCCTGTTCGGCATGCTCGATGAAGAAACCCAGGAAGTCAAATATGAATTGAGAATACCAAGTTTCCTGAGCTTCCTGGCAGGAAGTTCATTTGATACCGTAGTGACAGGGTTGAATGATATACCGGAGGATGAACATCCGCCTCTGGTGATTCACTACTTCTTTGATATTATGGTATTCTTCGGGTTTTACGCACTCGGCATCTCGATACTTTATTTCCTTGCGAAGTTCACACGGCTTGATGAACACCATCCGGCACTTCTGTACGCCTATGTTCTGACCGGACCATTGACTATGGCGGCAATTGAAGCTGGCTGGTTCCTGGCAGAAATGGGCCGGCAGCCGTGGATTCTCAGAGGATATATGAAAGTTTCCGAAGCCGTAACCAATGCCGACGGTCTCGGAATCACATTGATCTCATTCGTCATCCTCTACGCGGTGCTCGGTTTTACATGCACTTATGTACTGCTTAGGATGTTCAAAGGAAAAAGTGCCCAGCAGGACCGTTTCGAACTGTATGGTGAGCGTTATAAAGGAGGGCAGCTGTAATGAACTATGAAATCATAGGAATCACAGTACTCTGGACGTTCCTCTATGGCTATATCATCATTGCCTCGATCGACTTCGGGGCGGGTTTCTTCAATTTCTACAGTAAAGTTACCGGTACGGATAATATCATCAGTCCAATCATTGGACGCTATCTGAACCCTGTTTGGGAAGTGACTAATGTGTTCTTCGTCTTCTTCTTCGTAGGGATTGTCGGATTCTATCCGGACACGGCATACTATTACGGCACTGCGTTACTGATACCTGCAAGCATCGCGCTGATCCTGCTATCCATACGCGGGAGCTATTACGCATTCAACTCGTATAATAAAGAATCAAAAATGTCATGGGCATTCCTCTACGGCGTGACAGGCCTGCTTATACCGGCTTCATTGTCCGTTGCACTGGTCATATCAGAAGGGGGATATATCATCCAGGACAGTGGCGGTATCCAGCTGGATCTGGAGGAACTGCTGTTCAGTACGTATTCATGGTCGGTTGTTTTCCTGGCCATCATTACGGTGCTTTATATCTCCAGTGCCTTCCTGACATTTTATGCGAATCGTGCACGGGCAGAAGAAGCGACTGAACTGACCCGCCGCTGGTTCCTTATCTGGACATTGCCGATGCTCGTCATCACCCAGTTCGTTTTCCTGGGACTCAGGGACCATAACTATGAACATTTCATGAGTGCACAGGAAGTCTGGTATTTATTCGGACTCAGCCTGGTGTTCATGGGTGTTGCAGTCTACCTGGTCTGGAAGCGTAAAAATTATGGCCTTGCATTCATCATGATCATGTTGCAATATGGATTTGCATTTTTCGGCTATGGTATCAGCAAGATGCCATATATCCTGTATCCTTATGTCGAAATCAACACTTCTGTTGTCAATGATGCCATGGCACTGTCATTGACTGTTGTGTTCGTACTCGGACTGTTCATGCTGATTCCGAGTCTGGGACTGCTGCTCAGACTCTTCCTGTTTGATAAAGATTATGTGCAGGGCAAGGATAAGAGTAACTATTGATCCATTGAATATGTTTATAGATGAAGGGGAAATGAACGATGAATAAAGAATTTGCAGTGATTGGACTTGGACGTTTCGGAGGCAGTATTGTAAGGGAACTTAGAGAACTTGAGACCGATGTCCTTGCTATAGATGTTGATGAGGAACGTGTAAATGAGTTTGCAGATATCGCGACTCAGACCGTCATTGGTAATACGACGGATGAAAGTGTGCTTAAAAACCTCGGTTTGCGCAATTTTGATAATGTCATAGTGGCAATCGGGGATAATATCCAATCAAGCATACTGACGACACTGCTGCTTAAAGACCTGGGTGTGAAGAAAGTGACTGTAAAAGCACAGAGTGATTACCATGCAAGGGTCCTGGATAAGATCGGAGCGGATGTAGTGGTCCATCCCGAACGTGATATGGGAAGGCGGATTGCGCACAGGCTTGTTTCCTCTTCAGTGCTGGATTATCTGGAACTGTCCGACGAGCATTCCATCGTGGAAATATATGCCACAGAAAAACTGGCAAATCAATCCCTCCTGGAACTCGATATCAGGGCAGAGTATGGTGTGAGCGTCATTGCAATCAAAAGGGGCAACAACCTTATCGTCAGTCCTGATCCAACCGTCAATATAAAGGATACGGATGTACTTATCGTCATCGGTAACGATGACGATCTGACCCGGTTCGAAAAACTCTTGAACAGAGAATAATAAAAAACGTAAAAAGATCCCCCGGCCATTAAAATGGCCGGGGGATCTTTTTATCATTTGTGTACCGTTCCAGTTTCCTGATCGACTCTCATGATCATCGGAAGGATCATTGGTCTTCTGCGGGTCTTCCTGTAGAGGTGGTTGCTGAGCTCTTCAATAATGAGCTGTTTTACGTGATACCACTGCACATCTTCTTTAGTGTTCAGAAGATTGATCACATCACCTTTGATTTTCTTCTCGGCACTGCGGATCAGACCATATGACTCCCTCATGTAGACAAAGCCTCTTGAGATGATGTCCGGGCCGCTCAGCAGCTCTCCTGTTTTGAAATCGATGGAAACAACCACGATTGCGAGGCCTTCCTCGGAAAGGTCTTTTCTGTCACGCAGTACGATATTGCCGATATCTCCGATTCCGATACCGTCAACAAACACTGTACCTGCCTGGACACGTGTGGACAATCTCGCACTGTCTTTTTTAAGTGCAAGCACATCCCCGATTTCCATCAAAAAGATATTATCAGGATCCATACCTGTGTTGACAGCAAGCTCTTTGTGAAGGTGGAGCATGCGGAATTCACCATGGATTGGCATGAAGTACTTCGGTCTCATGAGTCTCAGCATGAGCTTCTGTTCTTCCTGTGAGCCATGTCCTGAAGTATGGATGTTGGAAAGTTTTCCGTGAATGACATCCGCACCTGCTTTATAAAGTGCATTGATCGTACGGTTTACACTGAGTGTATTACCCGGAATCGGTGAGGAGCTGAATACGACTGTATCATCCGGGATGATGGTGATCTGACGATGTGTACCGTTGGCAATCCTGGACAGGGCAGCCATCGGCTCACCCTGTGAGCCGGTACAAAGAATCATCACTTTGTGCTTTTCGACCTTATTGATCATCTTCGGTTCGATGAACGTTTCCGGCGGTGCTTTGATGTAACCGAGTTCTGTGCCGATGCGGATATTATTTTCCATGCTCCGTCCAAAGATGCATATTTTGCGGTCGAACTTGACGGCTGCGTCAATTGCCTGCTGAACACGGTAGATGTTGGAGGCGAAAGTGGCAAAAATGATTCTTCCCGCACATTTTCTGAAAATGTCTTCCACGTTCTGACCGACTGCCTTTTCACTGATAGTAAAGTTCGGTACCGTGGCATTTGTAGAATCGGAAAGCAGGCAAAGAACGCCCTCCTCACCGAGTTGTGCCATTTTGGCAATATTCGCCGGCGCACCGACTGGTGTGAAATCGAACTTGAAGTCTCCAGTGTGCACTATATTTCCTTCAGGCGTCTTAACAACGACACCATATGCTTCCGGAATGGAGTGGGTCGTAAGATAGAATTCCACAGTCATATGTTTGAATTTAAGCACTGTATCCTCTTCGATGGGATTGAGTTCCGCTGTTCTCAGAAGATGGTGTTCCTCCAACTTGTTGCGGATCAGGCCGAGTGCAAGAGGTCCGGAATAGATGGGTACATTGAGTTCTTTCAATAAGAATGGAATGCCCCCGATGTGGTCTTCATGACCATGTGTAATAATCAGTGCACTGATGCGCTCCTGATTCTCTTTCAAATAAGTGTAGTCCGGGATGACGTAGTCGATACCGAGCTGTTCATCATCCGGGAATTTGATTCCTGCGTCTATAACGATGATTTCATCTTTATATTCAATGCAGTAAGTGTTTTTACCGATTTCCCCGAGTCCCCCGAGGGCGAATACACCTACTTCACCTTTTTCGAGTCCCATCAGACACTCTCCACATTCAGGTCAGCGTTGTTCTCACGTTCGTACTCCAGGTGTTTGGGACTCAATTCCTGTACGAATTCAATATTGTAATTTTCTTCTTTCAAAGCGCGTCTTACCTGTGATTCGGACTCCGCCTCAAAATAACGTGTGTGTGTATCCTCACGTATGATTCTTGTATCCAGTGTTTCCTGGAAAAATACTTTAAAAACTGCCATTTGTAATTAACTCCTTCTTATACGTATATTGATATGATGGTTGTAATGCTTACTATAAAAAAATGTGTGCTGCTTTAGACAGCACAATAAAGGAAGGGATTTAGTCATCCCTTTTCATATATTCGTTGTTCAGCAATCCTTTTCTACCGAGAATGCGTTTCAGCTTCTGCTTGAGCTTCTTCCGTAAACGTCTAAGCATACAGACCACATCCCTCATTCAGCTTAAGTTTATTTTACATTATAGACGTATGACATGCAAAGACTTTATAATAGAAGAAAGTGGAGGGATGGAATATGAAAGAAAAACGAATCATCG
>CAYTIR010000060.1:0-14040 GCA_964437955.1 uncultured Staphylococcaceae bacterium | reverse complement strand
GTTTACGTTCTTTCAAAAGAAGAGGGTGGACGTCACACTCCATTCTTCAACAACTACCGTCCACAGTTCTACTTCCGTACAACTGATGTAACTGGTGTTGTTAACCTTCCAGAAGGAACTGAAATGGTTATGCCTGGCGACAACGTTGAAATGAATGTTGAACTCATTTCTCCAATCGCTATCGAAGACGGTACTCGTTTCTCTATCCGTGAGGGTGGACGTACTGTTGGATCAGGCGTTGTAACTGAAATCGTCAAATAATTTCCATATACAATGCTGAAGCCTGGACAAAATGTCCAGGCTTTTTTGATTCCAAAAAATACCGGAGTGCATATTGCACCCCGGATGAATCATTCATCTTTGAAGCCTAATACGGTTTTAATCAGTGTCTCCACGCCGGCCTTCATGCCACTTTCATCGATATCGAATTTTGGGTGGTGATGAGGATAATCGGCGTTTAATTCACTGTTTCCGACGCCTGTGTACACATAGGCACCTGGTTTGTGCTGCAGGAAGTATGCAAAATCTTCACCGCCCATGGATGGCTGGTTTTCTTCAATGACTTTGACATATTCTGCATCCTGCATGACTCGGACGACATGATCAACATGTGTGTTGTCATTCAGAAGTGCAGGGTAGCCGTCATTATATTCCACTGTGCATTGCACGTCGAAGCTTGATTCCACACCTCTGGCAATGCCTTCGATACGGTTTTGCACCTTTTCTTTTACTTCCCTTTCAAAAGTACGTACAGTTCCATGGATTTCCGCCGTATCCGGAATGACATTGAACACCGTACCACTGTTGAATGTAGCGACAGTCACAACAGCAGACTTCAATGGATCGACTGTCCGTGAAACGATGGATTGCAGCTGCTGGATCAGCGAAGCTGCCGCAACGACAGGGTCCACCGCTTCATGTGGTTCCGCTCCATGGCCGCCCTGGCCCTGCACTTTGATCATAAATGAATCAGCACTGGCATATGCGTAATCGTATGTATATGACAGTGTCCCCACAGGATAGTTGCTGGAAACATGCTGACCGAATACATAGTCTACGCCGTCTAGTGCGCCATCTTCCACCATGGAACGGGCGCCTCCGGGTAACATTTCTTCGGCATGCTGATGAATAAAGACTACATTCACAGGCAGTTCGTCCCTATGTTCAGAAAGGATGCGTGCGGTGGTGATCAGCATTGCTGTGTGGGCATCATGGCCACATGCATGCATGGCACCGGCTACCTGAGATTGGTAGGGTACATCTTTTTCGTCCTGGATCGGCAGCGCATCAAAATCTGCACGGAGGCCGATGGTTTTGAAGTTGTCATCGACGTGCAGCTTTGCGACGATGCCATTTCCGCCTACATCTCTTCTTATGTCAAAACCAAGGTCTTCGATCTGATCGAATATATATTGTTTTGTATTTTCCTCCTGGAATGAAATTTCCGGGTTCATATGCATATGGCGTCTTATAGCCACCATTTCATCATAGCGGTCCTCTATCTCTTTTGTAATATCCATCATCATTTCGTCTCCTTCTCAAAAAACTTAAATACGGATCTAAGCATCACGGATACAGCGTTAAGCAGCCCTTTTTCATCAATGTCAAAATTGGAATGATGATGCGGATAATCCGCTTTGAAATTCGAGTTCCGTGTCCCCGTGTAATAGAAGGTGCCCGGAACCCGCTGGAGATAATAGGAGAAGTCTTCTCCGCCCAGATCAGGCTCAAGTTCTTCCGTCTTTTTGACCGTTGAGATTTCAGTTGCAGATTCAAGGACAATATCTGTTTTGTCCGTATCGTTTATAACCGGCGGATAACCCTTCATGTAATCCAGGTCATATGAGATGCCGGTGGTGGTCACAAGCCCTTCCAGGCATTTTTTCAGCTCTGTAATCATCACACTCTGGGCTTCTGGGGTAAATGTACGGATTGTGCCACCGACTGTAACAACATCGGGGATGACGTTGTGCTGATGGCCGCCGTTAAACATAGTGATCGAGAGGACCACAGGTTCCATCGGTTTTGATTTTCTTGTCACGACATACTGCAGCTGGTTGCAGAAATTAATGGCGGCAGCTACGGGGTCGATCGCAACATGCGGTTTTGATGCATGGGCTCCCCGGCCGTGGATCTTGACAGTGAAGTCATCCGGCATCCCGGTCGCTATACCGTACGTATATCCGATAGTCCCGACCTCGAGACTGCTCGTCACATGTTGTCCGAAGATTGCATCGACCCCGTCCAGGCATCCGTCGGCAATCATCTGGATGGCACCACCCGGATCGACTTCTTCGGCATGCTGGAAGATGAAGACGATATTGCCGGTCAAATCCTCTTTATGTTCCGCAAGAATACGTGCAGTAGTCAATACCACGGCCGTATGTGCGTCATGACCGCAGGCGTGCATGACACCCGGCACCGTCGATTTATAAGGGGCATCTTTCGCATCCTGAATCGGTAATGCATCAAAGTCGGCTCTGAGTGCCACCGTCGGTAAGGACGGGTCGATGATCAGCCGCCCGACAACCCCCCGGCCGCCGATTCCTTCTTCTACATCGAGGCCGAGTTCCCTCAAATACTCCGCGATATAAGCTGGTGTCTGTACTTCCTGGAAAGACAGTTCCGGATACATATGGAAATGCCGGCGGAGCCTGACCATCTCGTTATAATTTTTCTGTGTCAGTTTTTCAATGAGGTTTGTTTCCATTCAATCACCTGCTCAATCTCAAGTATTTTCATAAACATGGACAAACCGCTGACCATGGCATCTTCATCCATATCAAACTTAGGATGGTGATGTACAAAATCACTCAACTTTTCGTGGTTGCCCGAACCGGTGAAGAAAAATGCACCGGGGCGTTCATTGATGAAATAGGAGAAGTCTTCCCCGATCATCAGTGGTTTTGATTCTTCAAACTCAATTCCCGCTGCCTCGGCTGCCTGGCGGACGACTTCGGCTTCGGTTTCATGGTTGATGACAGCCGGGTAACCGAAGTTATAGAGGACATCCGCCGTTGCCCCGCGTTTTTCGGCTGTCAGTGCTGCTTCTCTATGGAAGATATCGTGAATCATCTGCTTTGTTTCCTGTTTGAAAGTACGGACAGTTCCGGTGATGTTCGCTGTATCAGGGATGACATTGAAAGCATCTCCGGCGCGCACTTTACCTACAGTGACTACAGCGTTATCCAAAGGGTCGACCTGTCTTGCCACAGTTGCCTGGAGGCTTGTTATGAGCTCTGAGACGATGACGATCGGATCCACTGCATTATGCGGATGGGCGGCATGGCCGCCTTTGCCTTGAATGGTGATTTCGAAATAGTCGGGGCTTGCAACAAGCGGACCCAGTTTCGTTTTGATCAGGCCTGTCGGATACTGGCTCCAGTAGTGTTGACCGTATATTTTATCGATTCCGTCCAATACGCCATCCCGGACCATGGAAATCGCTCCTCCGGGCTGGACTTCCTCGGCGAACTGGAAGAGGAAGGAGGCACTCCCTTTCAGATTTTCCCTGTTGTCGTAGACGATATCGAGGAGAGCAAGCAGTGTGCTCGTATGTGCATCATGTCCACATGCATGCATCACACCATCCACGGTGGATTTATAAGGGACATCTTTTTCGTCCTGTATCGGCAGTGCATCGAAGTCAGCGCGCACTGCAACATGGGGATGGGAGGCATTGCCGATTGTGGCAAGCAGCCCGCCCCCGCCAACATTCTCTTTTATGGATAATCCAGGATACTTCTTCAGACGCTCCAGTATGTATTTATAAGTCTCTTTTTCATGAAAAGAAACTTCAGGATGCATATGCATATAGCGTCTTGTTTCAATCATTTCAGGCAGAACAGATTCTGCTATTTTTTTTATTTCCATGAGATTCGCCTCCATAAATTGTATTAGATAATTTTATCAAATTTTCGGAGTTTTATAAACATTATAGATCACCGATTTTCGATTCTAAGACAGCATTCACTTGTGATATGATAAAGAAAAGAGGAGGAGATTTGGGATGTCTAAAATTTTGGACGAATATCTTGCGGGGAACCTGCAGGAGCTTAAGGACAATGGACTGTACAACGAGATTAATGTAGTCGAAGGCGCAAACGGTGCTGAAATTACAATCGAGGGTAACAAGCTGATCAATCTGTCTTCCAACAACTACCTGGGTCTGGCGACAAACGAGACACTGAAAAAGGTTGCTAAAGAAGCCATCGATTCCCACGGGGTCGGTGCTGGTGCTGTACGGACAATCAACGGTACACTTGATCTTCATGTTGAACTGGAGCGTAAGCTTGCTGAATTCAAGGGGACAGAAGCTGCGGTAGCATTCCAGTCAGGTTTCAACTGTAACATGGCGGCAATCCAGGCAGTCATGAACAAGGAGGATGCGATCCTTTCTGATGAATTGAACCATGCTTCAATCATTGATGGATGCCGTCTTTCACGTGCGAAAATCATCCGGGTGAACCATTCTGATATGGATGATCTGAGGAAGAAAGCGAAAGAAGCGGTTGAATCCGGATTATATAAAAAAGTGATGTATATCACAGATGGCGTATTCTCAATGGATGGCGATGTCGCACTGCTTCCTGAAATTGTTGAAATTGCCAAGGAATTCGATCTGATTACCTATGTAGATGATGCACATGGATCAGGTGTTATGGGCAAAGGTGCAGGTACAGTGAAGCACTTCGGCCTGCAGAATGATATTGACCTTCAGATGGGGACGTTATCAAAGGCGATCGGTGTAGTAGGTGGATATGTTGCGGGTTCACAGGATCTGATTGATTATCTGAAAGTGGCAGCGCGTCCGTTCCTGTTCTCGACTTCACTCACACCGGGAGATACCCGTGCGATTACAGAAGCGGTTCAGATGCTGATGGATTCTACAGAACTGCACGATAAACTGTGGGAGAACGGTGATTATCTCAAAAAGGGACTCAAAGCACTCGGCTTTGACATCGGCAATTCAGAGACACCGATTACACCATGCATCGTCGGTGACGAAAAAACGACGCAGGAATTCTCAAAGCGTCTCATGGAAGAAGGCGTGTATGCAAAATCCATCGTCTTCCCTACAGTGCCGAAAGGTACGGGACGCGTAAGAAATATGCCAACTGCAGCCCATACGAAAGAGATGCTGGATGAGGCACTCCGTATTTACGAAAAAGTCGGCAAAGAACTCAATGTAATCTCATAATACGAAGGAGTACACAATGGAACGAATTATAATAACAGGGGCTCTCGGTCAGATCGGTACAGAACTTACTTTGAAACTGAGAGAGAAATATGGGGAAGAAAATGTCCTTCCTACAGATATAAAAGCACCGGAAAATGAACAGCTTAAGGGGAAACCGTTTGAAATCCTGGATGTGCGTGATATGGATCGTCTCAGGGAGATAGCTGAAGCATTCCAGCCGGATACGATCATGCATATGGCTGCTTTGCTGAGTGCAACATGTGAAAAAGATCCTCAGCTTGCATGGGATATCAATATGGGCGGACTTGTAAACGCACTGGAACTGGCCAGAGAGTCAGAACTTCAGTTCTTTACACCAAGTTCAATCGGTGCATTCGGACCGTCGACGCCTAAAGAGAATACGCCGCAGGTTACTATACAGCGTCCGACGACGATGTACGGGGTCAATAAAGTTTCCGGAGAGCTGTTATGCGACTACTACTTTGAGAAATTCGGAGTGGACACACGTGGTGTCAGATTCCCGGGACTCATTTCACATGTGAAGGAGCCGGGCGGCGGCACGACAGATTATGCTGTGGAAATTTATTTTGAAGCGGTGCGTAATGGCAAGTATACATCCTATATTGACAAGGATACCAATATGGATATGATGTATATGGATGATGCGATTGATGCTATCATCGACTTGATGGAAGCAGATGCATCCAGACTCGAGCACCGGAATGCGTTCAATGTGACGGCGATGAGCATCAACCCGGAAATGGTTGCCCATGAAATAAGAAAGCACATTCCGGAATTTGAATTGGATTATGATGTCGATCCTGTGCGCCAGGGCATTGCAGAGAGCTGGCCGAATGCGATTGATGCAAGTCAGGCTGTACGCCAGTGGGATTTCGAACCAAAATACAATCTTGCCAAAATGACGGAACTCATGCTGGAAGCGATACGAAATAAATGATAAGAAGGCTCTAAGCCTTCTTATTTTTCTAAATTAGGAGGCAACATGACGCGTGTAATTTTATTTGATAAAGATGGAACGCTGCTGAACTATCAAAAGATCTGGACGCCGTATGCCAAACGTGTCATTCAGGCGTTTGCAGAGGAGTTCGACAGGCATGACATCAAAGACGAGCTTGCCTACGAACTGGGTCTGATCGACGGTGAGATTACCCCGAACTCGATTCTTGCGAGTGGCACAGGTGAAATGATCCAAAATCATTTCGAAGAATATGAATCCGGTGCAGCCGCCTGGATGCGTCAGCATTATGAGGACAGTTTGAAAGAGATACTGGACAGCATGGAACTCATCGAAGGCTCCAGGGAAGTGCTTGAGAAATTCCATAGTGACGGTTTCGAAAATGTGATCGTCACAAGTGACAGCAGGGAGAGCACAGAATATTTCATCGAAAAGTTCAACCTGGGTCCGCTGGTCAAAGATATCGTCGCCGGGGATGACAGTCCTCACCATAAACCGGATATCCGTATGCTTAAACCTTTGATGGAACGTCATGGATACACGGTTTCCGATATGGTGATGGTCGGTGATAACAGAGCTGATACGATGCTGGGGTTGGAAGAAGGCCTCCGGACCGTGGGTGTACTCAGCGGCACGTGCAGGAGACAGGATCTGAAAGGGGCCGATATCATCATTGAGAGTGTGGCGGATCTGTACAGAGACGGCGAATTCATCGTGGAGGAAGGCTGTAAATAAAATGCATGAGGAATTCATGAAAGAGGCCATGGAAGAAGCAAAGAAAGCAGAAGCGATAGGTGAAGTGCCGATCGGTGCCGTCATTGTACATAATGACAGCATCATTGCCCGCGGACATAACCGGAGGGAATCCTCGCAAAATCCTTTGACGCATGCAGAAATCATCGCCATCCACGAAGCGAGTGAAAAAATAGGGTCGTGGCGTCTGGAAAACTGCACGCTGTATGTCACTTTAGAACCCTGTGTCATGTGTTCGGGAGCAATTGTGATGAGCCGCATACCACATGTCGTCTATGGGGCGAAAGATCCAAAAGGCGGTACGGTCGACAGCCTCATGCATCTGCTCGGAGAACCGCGGTTCAATCACCGTGCGGAAGTCACAGGAGGCGTACTGGAGAATGAATGCAGCAGTATGCTCACTTTATTCTTCAAAAAATTAAGGGAAACACGTAAAAGAAGAGCAGATGATCAAATTTTCTGATAAAATAGAGTCAAAACAGTATAAGGGAGTTTTAGAACGCTTATGGTCAAATTGATCGCATTGGATATGGATGGAACCTTGCTGACCCCGAACCATGATATCAGCGGGCGGACAAGGGAAGCGATACAAAAGGCAATGGACAGAGGGATACAGGTGGTAATCGCCACTGGCCGTGCATTTTATGAAGCACATGGCATCATCAGTAAACTGGATATGAACGTACCTTACATCTGCCTGAACGGCGCTGAAGTCCGTAATGAATCCAGCGAGATCCTATCAACTTCAGCTTTGAATTCAGAGCTTATTGATGAAGTCTCTGATGTTTTCAAAGCCGAGGGGATATTCTACCAGATCTATACAGATCGGGCGATATATACAACAAGCATTGAAAGAGATATAGAAGTATTCATCGACCTGTCCGAACAGATGGGGCAAAAAGCGAATGAAACACGTATCCGGAAGTTCATGGAAGAACGTCTGGAACGCGGCACGCTCGTCGAAGTGGATGATTACAAAGGGATTTTCGAAAGAGGGGATGAGAACGTCCTCAAGTTCCTGGCCACATCATCGAGCAGGGCAAAGCTGGTAAGGGCAAAGAACGAGCTCAATGAAATCGGCAATCTGGCAGTCTCTTCATCATCACCAGGCAATATTGAACTCACGCATGAAAGTGCCCAGAAGGGTATCGCACTCGAACATATCGCCGATGTAATGGAAATCAGCATGAAGGATGTCATGGCGGTCGGAGATAACTTGAATGACATCTCGATGCTTAAACGTGTGGGTCTTTCCGTTGCGATGGGCAATGCAGCTTCAGAAGTCAAAGGGATCGCAGATAAGACGACGAAGCCGAATACGGAAGACGGCGTCGCCATTGCCATTGAAGAAGTGCTGGCAGAGATGGATCATGAAGAAGCGGCGGCAGCGACTTCTTCTGATACAGAAAATGGCGCATAACACCACGAACGATAATGATTTTATAATGTGAAAAAGGACGGACACCCTATGGATTTGGAGTGCCCGTCCCTTTTTATGTTGGTTTATCCAGGGATGGCCCCTTCGTTATTGAACCGATGATGCGAGCGAGTGTGTTACACCTCATCGATTTTGGATCGATGATGGGACAGTGCGTTTTCGTGTCTTCGTTATTGAACCGATGATGCGAGCGAGTGTGTTACACCTCATCGATTTTGGATCGATGATGGGACAGTGCGTTTTCGTGTCTTCGTTATTGAATCGACGATGTGAGCGAGTGTGTTACACCTCATCGATTTCGGATCGATGATGGGACAATGCGTTTACGTGTCTTCGTTTTTGAATCGATGATGCGAGCGAGGGTGCTACACCTCATCGATTTCGGATCGATGATGGGACAACCGATATAAAGATGTTCCTGAAGGCTCATCCCTCCGGGCTGAGTCTGCTCTCGACGCTATCTTTCTCAATTATTCCTCCTTCTGTTTTTTCCTTTTCATTTGCATTCTCTGCTTTTGCTTCTTGGTACATTGTTTTCGATTTGCGTATCAGACCTTTATTAAAGAAAATCATGGCGATTGAAATGACCATCACAGATGTGACCGAATTGATTGCCCAATAGATTTCCAGATCATAAAGATAGCCATAGACGATTGCCCCGAGCGGCATGATGCTCATTGAAAACAGGGAGATGGTCGAGAATACCCTGCCTTTGATGTGTTGGGGGATGACAAGTTGCATAAATACACCGAGTGGTACATTGATGAATTGGAATGTCAGTGTAAATCCGATGCCGATTACCCCGATTAAAATCATGTTAGGAAGCATCTCCATTCCCAGGTAGAGCGGGGATAAAAATACGAGGCAGAGCAAAGCCATTGAGAAAAATCCGCGTTTCATAATCATGAAGGGATTGTCGAATTGTTTGATGCGTGCAACGGTAACGCCGCCGATCAGTACGCCGAGACCGGCGATGGCATTGACGAAACCGACAGTTTCCGGCCGGAACCCTAATTCATAAATCATCATCTTTTCAGGGAATATTGAGACGATGCCGGATGTGAAATTAACGAGTGCACCTATGATCAGCAGTGATTTGAACACATCACTTTTAAATATATAACTGAATCCGGCACTGATGTCTCTTTTGAATTTCCAAAATCCAAATTCCCCATTATCATTATCTGCATACAAATCTTCTTCGTAGTACAAATCAAATCTGAGAAGGAAGTCGAGCATGGTCGATAGGAAAAAACCGATGAAGAATATCAGAATGATGTGATTGAATGATAGCAGGCCGAATAAAACACCTCCTAATATCGGGCCGAGAATCACTGTCGATGACAGAATAGCTGAAGTGTACCCCATCACTTTCTGCACTCTGTCCTTATGGAACAGTTCTGTGATAGATGTCTGGAAAGAATTAGAGACGAAAGGTTCGATCAACGAATTCAAAAATGTGACAAGGTAGATTGCCATCAGATTGATATCAAAGAAAATCGTATAGATGAAAAGCCCGAGAATCACCAGTGTGTTCAGTGCTTCCCCCGTGATGATGATTTTTCGTTTATTGCCAAGATCACTGAGCAATCCTGAGAAAGGAAGCAGTGCCACAGTAACAATCAAGGAAATTGCCATATTAATTGAAAAATAAAACGCCGATCCTGTCTCGTACATGATGTAATAGCTGACTGCAAAAAGATAGACGTAACTGCCGACACTCAAAATGAAACGGCTGAGTGCGTATACTGCAAAATTTACCCGTTCCTGAAACGGTACCCCTTTATTCAAAATCATATAACCACCCTTTGTTTAATCTAATTAAACTCAGTGTAATAAGAATATGATTGCATGTCAATTTAAAGTTTAATATAATTAAACATATAATGAATTGGAGCTGACTTTATGACCCTTGGCGGAAGAATAAGAAGTTTAAGAAAATCCAAAAAGATGACGCTTGTGGATCTTGCGGGAAGCGAGATTACAAAAGGGATGCTGAGTCTGATTGAAAACGACAAATCAAAACCTTCAATGGAGACTTTGCAGCATATTGCGAAAACCCTGGATGTCTCGATCAGCTATTTGACGCAGGAGGGGGATGACGAGTGGACCAAATCCATTTTGGAATATGAAGGATTTACGGACAACTTCAATTTCCCTTCTGAATTTATAGAAGAAGAAATACTTACCAATCTGGATAAAGTGGCACAGAACAGTAATGGAATGCGTGTCTATCATGTTCTCAGAGTCTATTACCGGATGAGGGAAGAACATGAAACCGCCAATGCATATACAGATAAAATCAACAATTTTTACAAAGGAATGGGTATGGAACATCTGGTGGTAAGGAATAAACTGGACGATGCGATATCGTTGATGTTCAGCAGGGATTACAACGAGGCATATTACAGAATTTTAGAATTCGAAAACGAAATATTGGAATTTAAGGAATATGACTCCAGGATTGAGTTGGACTATTTAAACGCCAAAGGGTTATTTTCCATCAATGTAGACATGGGGGAACTCCTGGAGACAAGTAAGGAAATGATCAATTTATCCTATGAACTGGAAAATTTTAAATATTTTATAACTGAAAATACAATACTGGGGTATTATTATGGAATCATTGGAGATCTGGAAAAACACGAAGAGTATCAGGAAGTCATTAAGGAATATTTAAGGTTTAATAAAAAGTCCCAAATCGAGATTGATTTCATTGATGTAAATACTCCAATTCCCATATATAATATTCTGGTTGAAGATAAGCAGAAATATGTCAGATTATATGAAGAGTATATTGAAAGGATTGAGGTATTCACTGATAAACATCCGGAAAGACAGGCGGCACTCAAAGCATATAGGCCTATAATTATGCTGGAGCTTTCATATTTTAAAGGGGATTATCAACAAGTGATTGAAGATTACCATGATGACATGTATCTCAGACCGGTGGCTCAATATCCGTTGGATAGAATACTGATGGCAATCCGTTCTTCTGTTTATCCGCTCAGTCTGCATTATGCAGGAAGGAACGAAGAAGCAAGGCAGGAATTCAACAAAATCGAAGAGACTATCGAGGACATCAAAGACAGTGTCTTCACGAAAGAGCTCTACATGATCCGCGATATCATTTTCGAACAATGAAAGCCATCATAAAAAGGCTGCATCCAGGGCAATCGACCCGGATGCAGCTTTTTTATATTCATGGGGGAATATTATGGATTATGCTGTTTTTCTTTCAGGACCGCGGTGGTTGAAGAATTTGAATGTTCCTTTGTCCATTGCAGCTTTTAAGAATCTGTCGAGTCCGAAGCTGCCAGCTTTGTAGCCTGCAGCAATGATGATGATGCCGATCAGAATGTAGAGTGGATTGACGGATACTGTACCTGCGAACAGGAATGAGAAGTTCATGAGCAGTCCGAAGAATGCTGCATAGGCTGTGAATCCGCCGACGATGAGAGCAAGTCCTACAAACAGTTCAGCCCATGGAATCATCACGTTTATTGCAGGTGTCATTGATAAGAAGACATTTTCAACAAGGAAGGTATACCAGGGATAGACGGGGTTTCCGTCCGGCCCGGTTACTGGGTTCTGGACTGCATTTTGCAGAAATCCCGATGCATCGAATCCGCCTCCCATCACTTTTCCTAATCCGCTTGTGAACCAGCCGATTCCGAGATAGACCCTTAAAACAAGTAACACATACTCACTGATTTTGTGATCCAACAATCTTTTGACCATTTTTCTTTCTCCCTTCAATTTTCCGTTCTTTTCTTTGACTTCATTATATGTGAAATAAATCACTAAGTCAATGTACTTTGTGAAATAAATCTCATAATATATGTATATATTATGAACAGCTGTTAAAGGTGAAAAACTCAAAAAAGACAGCTACCACAGTCGATGTGGTAGCTGTCTTAAACAGGCCATTTATTATTTCTGATATCTCATTCTGCTGAATGCGTCGTGCTGGTGGATACTCTCTTCGTTGCGGCATTCGAGTTCGAAGCCTTTGACCCAGTCGAGTTCGACCAGATCGTATGCCACGAGACGGATGAGATCTTCCACGAAACGCGGGTTTTCATATGCGCGTTCTGTGACCATCTTTTCGTCCGTGCGTTTCAGAATAGGATAGAGCTGTGAGGATGCATTGATTTCCAATACTTCATACAGCTGTTCCTTATGATCGTCCGGCAATTCTTTTTCCGGATCGACGTCGATTAATACTTTCACATAACCCCGCTGATTATGTGCACTGTACTCACTGATCCCTTTTGAACATGGGCAGAGTGTCGTCACCATCGCTGTCATGCCGAGCTGCTTGCGTGTAGTACCTGACTCACCGATTTCCAGTGAATATTTCACATCGGCATGGGCCATGCCGGAGAGCTGCGTGTGAGGGCTTGGTTTCGCAAAGTACCATTTACCGTCGGCTGTGACTTCCGCGGATTCCTGATGCATGCGTTCGCGCAATGTGCCGAGAACATTTTCCAGTGTTGCGAAATCAAGTTTAATGCCGCCGTCATTTTTAGTCTCAAGAGATTCCAGAATGCGGCTCATGTTGATGCCTTTTTCATTCTTTCTCAAGCTTGTAGCAAGTTCAAAATTTCCGACCGACTGGAAATCACCAATCACTACAGGGTAGCTCAGGTTATTGATGCCTACTGAATCCACTTCGAATAAAAAGTCTTTTTTCGAGCTTTGGAGATCCACCATAAGCTCTTTCTCTACTGGCTTGGTTCCTTCAATAGGGTCTACGGAACCGAAATGTTTAAAACGTCCTTCACGTGTCGTAAGGTCCAGTTCTTCCATGCTTCTACTCCTTAATCTATATCATAACTGTAGAATGTTTCGTATTTCATCCACATATCGCGTGCTTCCTGACCTTCCTGTGTATCCGCTGCAAGGGATGCGAGGAGCGGGCCGGTCTGTGATTCATGGGCTGCCATGACCTTTTCTTTTCGTTCCTGGTAGCCGTCTATATCTACAATGATATCTGGTTCACCCAGATCATTCAATGTGTTATTGCTGAATGCCACAAGCTGCAGCTTAGGTCGTGCGTCTTCCGGCATGTCACGTACTGCATCGATGACGGCTTCCGCCGTTGCTTCATGATCGGGGTGGACAGAGTAACCCGGGTAGAAAGTGATGATCAGGCTCGGATTGAGCTCATCAATCAATCCTTTCATCACCCCTTTTAAATGCCCGGGTTCTTCAAATTCCAATGTCTTGTCCCGGTAGCCGAGCAGCCTCAGATCAGAAAGGCCGATCAGGCGTGCACTTTCCTCGACTTCCTTTTTACGGATTTCATGCAGGGATTCTCTCGTTGCAAACGGAGGATAGCCCAGGTTGCGTCCCATATCGCCGAATGTGAGGCATGCATATGTGACAGGCACACCCATATCCACATATTGGCTCATAGTTCCGCTGACGCCGAAAGCTTCATCGTCCGGATGTGGAAATACGACGAGAACTTGTCTTTCCTTTTCCATAGCGATTCCTCCTATTTAAAGAATTCATTGGTCGAGATTTCAAGTGCACTGGCAAGCTTGCCGTCGTAGTTGAAGCCGTGCATGATGAACTCACCATTGTCGTTCACTTCAAAGTGGGTGAGGCCGAGGACATAGATCCATCCGCCGTTGTCCAGTTTGAGTCCGACACGGAATTCACCGT
>CAYTIR010000059.1:0-14138 GCA_964437955.1 uncultured Staphylococcaceae bacterium | reverse complement strand
TGTCATTCAGTTTTCAATGTTCTCTGTTGTTACTGATATGGTAATTAAAATAATGGAGCGGGTGATCGGAATCGAACCGACGACATCAGCTTGGAAGGCTGGGGTTATACCATTTAACTACACCCGCGTATTTGATATAATAAGTGTTGCGAAGAAATTGATGCGGCTGAGAGGACTTGAACCTCCACGGGATTAACTCCCACTAGGCCCTCAACCTAGCGCGTCTGCCGATTCCGCCACAACCGCATATGTAAAGTTTTTGTTAACGAATCGCTTTTTAGCGACAAGTAATATCTTAGCACGTTGTATTTTCAATGTCAACACTTTGACGAAAAACTTTTAATCGAAGTGTTTTAAAAGTAAGTGACCCGTACGGGACTCGAACCCGTGTTACCGCCGTGAAAGGGCGGTGTCTTAACCGCTTGACCAACGGGCCATTTGTTAATGCAACGATATTTATAATAAAGGGGATTGGAGATAAAGTCAATACATTTTTAACATATTCTTAATGAAAAAATAAAAATCCATTTCGGAAATTTAAAATGCATCAGTTTCTTCCTATATAATGAACTTTAAAATGCCTGATCAGAAAGTCAATGGCATACTCCATCGCAGTTCTTGTATTTTTGATTTATATAAGTTCCTCTGTTTATTCAAACCTGGGATCTGGTAATAAGAATAATGGACGGAGAGTAATAATACAATAACTTTACCACGTGGCAGGACAGCATAAACGTCGACTTTCCCCTGCTGAACTAAACAGAAAATTTCTTTTCACTATTATGTTGCGTTATAATTATTCTTGTAAGTGTAATATTATCATGTTTTTCATTGGGTGTTAATCTCAAATGGAATGTACATTTTAATATTATTTTTGTTCATTTCGATGCTTTAGTATTGTTTTTTAATTTAGTTGTGTTAAGATTTATTTATAATCATTCTAAATAAGAATATGGTTAATACTTAATTCGGAGGGATTTTAGATGGACAAAGAAAATAAAAGTCAACATGCTGGAGATGTTCGCGCAGGAGGCGGCAGCCAGGCCCGGGAACAATCTCAGAATCAGAACAGCGATCGTCTTACTACTCTTTTCGGCAATCCTGTAGGTGACCGTGAAAATACAATGACTGCCGGTCCGCGGGGTCCAATCGTAATGCAGGATCCTTATTTCCTTGATATGATGGCTCACTTTGACCGCGAAGTTATTCCTGAACGCAGAATGCATGCGAAAGGTTCCGGTGCATATGGTACTTTCACAGTAACTCATGACATCACTCAATATACAAAAGCGAAAATATTCAGCGAAATTGGTAAACAGACTGAAATGTTCGCACGTTTCTCCACAGTAGCCGGTGAACGTGGCGCAGCGGATGCAGAGCGTGACATAAGAGGTTTCGCACTTAAGTTCTATACTGAGGAAGGTAACTGGGACCTGGTTGGTAACAACACTCCTGTCTTCTTTTTCCGTGACCCTAAACTCTTCCCAAGTCTGAACCACGTAGTTAAACGTGACCCTAAGACAAACATGCATAATGGGCAAAGCAACTGGGACTTCTGGACTTCACTTCCTGAAGCACTTCATCAAGTAACAATCATCATGACTGAACGGGGAATCCCGAAAGGTTTCAGAAACATGCATGGTTTCGGCTCCCACACTTACAGCATGATTAACGATGAAGGCGAGCGCGTATGGGTTAAATTCCACTTCAGAACACAACAGGGTATTGAAAACTACACTGCTGATGAAGCTGAAGAAGTGATTGCAAAAGACCGTGAATCTTCTCAGCGAGATCTCTTCAATAACATCGAGGAAGGAAACTTCCCTAAATGGAAACTATATATCCAAGTCATGACAGAGGAACAGGCTAAAAACCATAAGGATAATCCATTCGACCTTACTAAAGTATGGTTCAAAGATGAGTATCCGTTGATTCCAGTTGGTGAATTCGAGCTCAATCGCAACCCGGAAAACTACTTCGCTGAAGTAGAACAGGCTGCATTTGCTCCTACAAACATTGTGCCTGGTCTAGGATTCTCTCCTGATAAAATGCTGCAGGGCCGCCTCTTCTCTTACGGTGATACTCAGCGTTACCGCTTGGGAGTAAACCACCATCAGATTCCGGTAAACTCACCGAAAGGTGCTCAGAACGTATGCCCGTTCAGTCGTGACGGCGCAATGAGAGTTGATGGCAACATGGGATCGCACACGAACTATTATCCTAACAGTTATAACAAATACAACAGCACGCCGGAAGCTAAAATGCCGCCACAGGAATCCATGGGTGCAATTTATGAACATGACTTCCGTGAGGATGACAATAACTACTACGAACAACCAGGTAAACTCTTCAGACTGCAATCAGAAGAAGGAAAAGAAAGATTGTTCCAGAACACTGCAGCTGAAATGCAGGGTACGACCGAGGAAATTCAACACCGTCATATCAGAAACTGCTACAAAGCAGATCCTGCCTACGGTGAAGGCGTAGCAAAAGCACTTGGAGTCAACATTAGTGATGTCGACCTTAAAGCGCCGGATTACCCATACTAAAATATTAATTAAATGGACCTGATCATAATGATCAGGTCCATTTTTATACGCTTTATCATCTATTATGAAAATACGTGGGGCCACTCACCTTTTCTCTCAAGCATGCGCCCCGCAATTTCTTTTGCCCCTTCTAAGCTGTGGCTTGCAGCCCATCCACATTGTACTTCGTTGCAGGCGGGCACTTCAGTTGCCGCAGTCACATCCTTCAAGGTCTTCTCAACTACATCAGTCACATTATCAAAGTCGTCATCATTGAACAATGAAAGATAGAAACCAGTCTGACAGCCCATAGGACTTAGATCCACTACTTTTTCATGGTGGTTGCGGATGTTTTCAGCCATCAGATGTTCCAATGAATGCAAACCTGGCATTTCCATATGTTCTTTATTCGGCTGGCAGAACCGGATATCGTATTTATAGATGACATCACCGTGTTCACCTTCACTCTTACCAGCTAATCTGATGTATGGCGCAACAACTTGAGTATGGTCAAGATTGAAACTTTCAACATTCATCTTCGGCATCGAGATTCTCCTTTCACTCATAAATTAGTTCTTATGATATATGATAGATTTCAAGTTCTCAAGAATCTGAATTTCTATTTCTTCATAGAAAGTGATATACGTCCTTTAGCTACATCGACACCGGTCACCGTCACATCTACAATATCGCCGACACTCACAACCTCCATCGGATGCTTGATGAATCTATTCGTAATTTTGGAGATATGGACGAGGCCATCCTGTTTTACTCCAACATCAACAAATGCACCAAAATCTGTCACGTTTCTGATTGTTCCTGAAAGCTTCATCCCCTCTTTCAAGTCCTCCATTGACAGCACATCTGATTTTAGCAGCGGTGTTTCAAAATCATCACGGATATCTCTCGTCGGTGATTTTAATGCTTCGACAATATCTTCAAGGGTTGGAACGCCGACAGACAGCTGCTTTGACATCTTTTTAATATCCACACCCTCTAATTTATCAGCCATGGCACTTGTACCTATATCCTCTTTTTTCAAGTCTAATTCTTCAACAAGAGCATATGCAGTTTTATAATTTTCCGGATGGATTGGTGTCTGATCTAAAGGCTCCTTGCCTTCCGGTATCCTTAGGAATCCTATACATTGTTCAAATGTCTTTGCACCAAGCCTTGGGACTTTGCTGATATCTTTTCTGGAAATAAAGCCTTTGTTCTCTTCACGGTATTTAACTATATTTTTACTGATGGAAGGAGACAGCCCCGCAACATGTTCCAACAGTGTGTGGGAAGCCGTATTTACGTTGACACCCACTTTGTTGACAGTCGTTTCTACAATGAAGTCCAATGTTTCTGCAAGATTTTTCTGGTTCACATCATGTTGGTATTGTCCGACACCGATTGATTTTGGATCGATTTTCACCAATTCACTGAGTGGATCCTGGACACGGCGGGCAATGGATACTGCACTTCTTTCTTCAACGTTGAAATTTGGAAACTCTTCTCTCGCAACTTCGGAGGCGGAATAAACACTTGCCCCCGCTTCGTTCACGATGATGAACTGTGTATTCAATTTGTTTTCTTTGACCAGCTCACTGACAAAAATTTCCGTTTCACGGGAAGCTGTTCCATTCCCGATTGCAATCAATGACACCTGGTAAGTTTTAATCGTTTCCAGAACTTTTTTCTTTGCATCTTCATATTTCTTTTGAGGCGGGTGGGGATAGATGACCCCTTTATCGATAAATTGTCCTGAATGGTCAATAACAGCCATTTTGCAACCTGTTCTGAATGCAGGATCAAGCCCGAGAATCACTCTTCCCTTTAACGGCGGCTGCAGGAGCAGCCTTTTCAGGTTCTCTGCAAAAATATCAATCGCATGCTGCTCCCCTTTTTCTGTCAGGCCATTTCTTACTTCCCTTTCAATCGATGGCATGATCAGGCGTTTAAGGGCATCTTCAGCTGCAGTTTCAATGTAACCACCAGTTGCTGAATGCTCTTTTATTTCCTGCTTTCCGATATAACGCTTCAGCCGTTCCACGTCATATTCCATTTTCACATTTAAAACATCCAGTTTTTCACCCCGGTTTACTGCGAGTACACGGTGCGGCACAATTTTCCGGATGGGTTCCTGATAGCTGTAATACATTTCAAATACACCTGTGGGATCATCGGCATTCTTCTTTTTCTTAGTTACAATATCAGCAGTATCTTTGATGATTTTCAATATATAAGAGCGATATCTGGGCTCATCTGAAATTTGCTCGGCAATGATATCCAGTGCACCTTTGACAGCATCATCAATCGTCTTAACTTCTTCTGTGATATACGCTTCAGCTGCATCTTCCACATCCATCGGCTCCTGAAGGCTGATCTGTTTAGCCAAAGGCTCCAGACCCTTCCGTTTTGCCTCTGTCGCTCTGGTTTTCTTCTTTTGTTTAAACGGGCGATACAGATCTTCCACCCGGTTCAATACGGTCTGTTTCATAATATTCTTTTTCAGTTCTTCTGTTAATAAACCCTGTTCGTCTATAAGACGGATCACTTCTTCTTTCCTTTTCGCCAGATTTTCCAAATAAGTGAACCGGTCGGAAATCGCCTTGATTTCCTCTTCATCCATACCGCCAGTCATCTCTTTGCGGTAACGAGCGATAAAAGGAACGGTGTTTTTCTCTTCCAGAAGCTTCAGCACACTACTGATATACCGTGCTTCTTTTCCTGTTGTACTCTCTAATTCTTTTACCAATTGTTCAGTCATAAAAAATCTCTCCTATATTACTCAGTGTCACTAAAATCATTACCATTATAACATTAAACCCCCATCCTGCTCAGGACGGGGGAGATTGGAAGCTATTCATCTTTGCTCACTGCCTGACGCAACTTATTGATTGCAGTCCGCTGCAGCCTTGAAACATGCATCTGACTCAGACTGACACGTTCACCTGTTTCCTTCTGGCTTAACCCTTCCATAAAGGTTAACTGTATGATTTCACGTTCACGTTCAGAAAGTATAGGGAGCACTTTTTCCAGAATCAGACGTTTTTCGGAAAGATCATAATTGTCATCCGACTGTCCCATTACATCGAGCAGTGTAACAGTCGAACCATCTTTATCCGCTTCAATCGAGTGATCTACACTGAGGGCATTGTAGCTCTGTCCCATTTCCATCGCTTCAAGCACATCTTCTTCCGATACTTCGAGATGTTCAGCAATTTCACTGATTTTAGGTGAACGCTCCAGCCTGTTCGTCAATTCATCATTCGCATTTTTAATTTTTGGTCCGATTTCTTTTATGCGCCTTGGTACATGGACACTCCAAGTTTTATCCCGGAGATAACGTTTAATTTCACCAACCACCGTTGGAACAAGGAATGCCTCGAATCTGCGCTCAAAGGAAGGATCAAATCTTTTAATTGCCCCAAGCAGTCCTACCATGCCGACCTGGACCAGATCTTCATGATGGCTTTTCCCTTTGGAATATCTGTACGCCAGTGATTCTATCAGTTTCTGATAGTGTTCCACCAGCCTCGCCTGGGCAGCCTCGTCTCCTTCTTCCTGGTGACTGCGTATCAGTGCATTGATATCATCTGGTGTGAGTCCTTTATCGATTGACGATTGTTTCTCCATTCGAATGCACCTGACTTTCGTTAATAAACTTCGTCATGCTGATTGTTACTCCAGGGTCTTTTTTGATATAGACTTCATCCATTAGCGTTTCAATCAAGAACAGTCCCAGGCCTCCTTCTCTCAAGAAGTTCACATTATCGTCTTCCGAGTATGGCCCGAGCTCTTTTCTTACATCTTCATAATTAAAACTCTGGCCGTGATCTGCCACAATGATTTCAACTTTATCCTCATAGACTGCAAAACCGACAAGCACCTCACCCGTCTGATTGTCGCCATACGCGTGTTTCACTGCATTAGTTACCGCTTCCGACACTGCAATCTTGGAATCTTCTATCTGATCATAAGTCGCGCCCGCCCTTGAAAGGACTCCTGACAGTGTGAGGCGGATCAAACCGACGTATTCTGCACTGGACGGAAACTTCATCTCTATATAATCATACTGCAATGGCATTCTATTCAACCTCCGACGCTTCGTTTATATGCATCAGGTCACGAAGTCCTGTAATCTCAAACAACCTGAGAATTCTATTCGAAACTCCTGTTACCCGGAGTTCACGTTCATGCTGATTAAGATCCTTTAATGTGCCAACGAAAATACCCAGTCCCGTAGAATCCATGTAGCTTACATCCGTCAAATCAATTTTAATGTCGTGACTGCCGGACTGTCTGATAGGATCCAGCACTTTTTGCAGCTCAGGCACTGTGTAGACATCAAGCTCACCATCAAGCACAATTAAGTACTCGTGTTCTTTTTCAGTAGTATCAATATTGATATTCATTAAGATTACACTCCCATTTCCATAAATACATAGACCCTTCGGCATTTACCCTGGCTGAATAAAATTAAAACATGAAAATCAAACTTTATTGTTTTTTAATATGAAAAGCGTCAAATCATCTTTTTTATTAGGATTCTGCATACGCATCAATGACTCATAAATATATTGGACAATATCCTGAGGATGATAATCTTTGACATCCCTGATCATATCTTTGACGACTTCGAAATCGATGAATGTATCGTCATGTTTCCTCAGTTCGGTCACTCCATCGGTAAATACAATAATCATATCATTATTACCGATTTCTATTTCTTTCTGCTCATATCTTGCATGTTCCTTCACACCCAGTACGATGCCTTTAGCATCAATCTCTTCAAACTCATCTGTTTCATAGCGGTATAACAAAGCAGGCTCATGTCCCGCAGATGAATAGTAGAGAAGATTAGTATTGTGATCGTACAATCCATAGAACATGGTTACAAACATGTTCTGGTTCACATTTTTTTCGACTACGTGGTTCAATTTCTTCAGACTGTCACTCGGCAACTGGGAATATCCGTAGGAATCCATTCCGAATTTGATCATACTCATCGCAATGGCTGCAGGAATCCCTTTACCTATGACATCTGCAACAGCGAAGCTGAGCATACCGTCCTTGTGATCGATTATATTGAAATAGTCCCCGCTCACTTTTCGTGCCGGTACGCTGATTGCCCCGATTTTCATTGTTTCAAAAGTCGGAATTTCAGTTTTCAACATCGTTTCCTGCAAGCTTGAAGCAACATCCATCTCTTTGTCGTGGATTTTAAGCTTGTTCATCATCGATTTATAATCTCTGTAGGTAAAACCGAAAGATATGATGACTTCCTGTAAAATATCGAGTGATTTCTTTACAAGCACACCATCTTCCACTTCCATATCTTCCAGCAAATCAATGTGCAGTGAAACGATTTCCTCAGGTGAAGTATCCATTTCGATGACTTCTTCACTGAATGACTGGCACCAGTCAAACGCTTTGTCAGTATCGTCACCATAAAGATGAAGATTAAGTATCTCTCTGTATTTGTTTACAAGATCGTCAATATACGTCAATATAAATCACCTCAGACTGAAAAAAGACTTTTGCGTACAAAAGTCCATCAGGATTTCGATTCGGATTTCTTGGACTTGGCAGGCATTAGCTCTAGACTGATTTTCAAGGCTTTGTCCACTTCCTTCATCTTATCATCATTCAAGTATGTAAGCTTCTCCTGAAGCCTTTTTTTATCCACTGTTCTTATCTGTTCAAGAAGGATTACTGAATCCTTATCAAGATTATATGTATCTTTGGATATCTCCACATGCGTTGGGATTTTGGCTTTATTGATCCTGCCGGTAATGGCCGCAACTATCACTGTCGGACTGTGATAGTTGCCAATGTTGTTCTGTATGATCACTACCGGACGTTTGCCGCCTTGTTCCGAACCCTGCACCGGCGATAGATCCGCAAGATATACTTCTCCTCTTTTCATCTATTCACCATCTTTACTGTTAACGAGAAAGTCCTCATTCGACTGCCAGGCTTCGCATTCCAATTCTTCACTCTCAGAGGCAATCGAGAGGTTAATCTCGCTCATTTCGATATATCCATGTTCAAGAGAAAGTTCAATACTGCCAAACAATGCTGCACTACTCATTATAAGACCACTCCCCGGTAACATTAAACTTATGTCAACTATAACACGTCTAAAATAGCATTACCAGTTCATTTTAGCACTTCATTATGCACGAATACCGCTTCCTCACCACGGTAAGATCTCGGTATTCTTCTCGATAATGTGCACAGTGATTCATAGGAAATCGTTGCCGAATGATCACTGTAACTTTCCAGCGACTGACCGGAATGAGGGTTTCGGCTGATAACGACCACTTCATCCCCCTCCTTGACATCCTCAGGAACACTGATCATCGATGAATCCATGCAGACCCGCCCCACAATCGGACATTCTGTACCATCCTTGAGACTTACCTTATACCCAGACTGTCTGCGGAGCAGCCCATCAGCATAGCCAATCGGAAGCGTTGCTATATTCTCTTTTCCACCTGCCTTATGAACCAGACCGTAGCTCACCCCTTCACCTTCCTCCAGAGTATGCACATCCATCACTCTGGTAGAAAGCATGACTGAAGGGGACAGGTTCACCTTGGAGATTTTTTCAATATACGGAGAAGTATAGTATCCATATAAGGATATCCCCACCCGTATTGCATTGCAGTAATCATCATTGAACCTCAATGCACCGGAGGAATTCTGAATATGGATATATGGTGGTTTTCTGACCGCCCCGGTAATTCTTTTGAATGTTTCATATTCCATTTCATTCACTTCCGAATCAATATCTGCAGAGCTGAAATGGCTGTAGATCCCTTCATATATAAAGTGTTCTGAGTCATCAATCGCTTCAATCATCTTGTTGATTTCTTCAATATCTGATGTTCCCAAACGATTCATACCGGAATTGACCTTAATATGAATCCATAGTTCCTTAGCATATTTTTCACTGATATTACTCCTTGATTCTTTCAGCCATTCCAGGTTAGGTGCAGTGAGTGCGATGCGATGCTGAATGGCTTTGTTGATATCATCCGGCCTGATTGCTCCAAGTACAAGGATTTTTTCCCTGATTCCATGCATCCTGAGTTCAATCGCTTCATCCAATGTTGCAACTGCAAAAAACCCAACTCCTCTTGCTGCAAGATATTCTGCCACCGGTACGCTTCCAAGACCATAGGCATTGGCTTTCACAACCGCTATGAATGTCTTGTCCGGATGTATGTTCTGTATTGCTTTAAAATTATTATGGACCGCTGTCAAATCAACATCGACCACAGTATGTCTATAGTATTTTTCTGCCACTTCCAGACCTCCTATATCTCTTCTAAAATTACAGTTGCCACTGCATATTCCTCTGCATGGGAGATCGATACGTGCGCCCTTTTATCCCCACTGATGAAAGGTTTGCCCAAATCATCATTCAGGCAGACGACATCCTGGAAGGCAGCGCTTTTCCCAATTCCAGTACCGAGTGCTTTGCTGTATGCTTCCTTCACAGCAAAACGTCCGGCAAGATACTCCATTCTGCGCTTTTCAATCTTCAATGTATTATAGTGCGCCATTTCAGATTCTGACAAAATCCTTTTGGAAAGCCGCCTGTTGTGTGACTCAATCTCTTTTACGCGACTTATTTCTATTATATCCGTACCCAGTCCTATAATCATATTTCCCGCCTCGTATTTTCATTGATCAACGCTCTGATATCATTTCTGAGTACATCGGCTTTATCCGCTTCAAGTTCCGGTATTTCCACTTTTTCTGCAGATGTCCTCAGCGTAATACTCTTCAATCCAAATTTCTTCATGAGCGGCCCTACATGCGTGTCGATATTCTGCACCCGGAACAATGGCACAGATATCTGCTTTTTGATCCATATACCTCTATGGATTTTTATTTCATCCTCCAGTACTTGATACCGGAAATATTTATACTGCAATCTTGGGAACAGCCATATTTGGAAAATGCAACCGTACAGGAAAAATCCAAATATAATCAGGGAAATCCACCATGGCAGCCAGTCCCAGACCCACAACGACAGAATGAGTGCAATGATGGCGACCAGCAGTACAATGCCAGCTACAATCGATTCACTGATTCTCCAGACTTTGATCGCCTTCGATGATATCTTTTCCATCAGTATGCCCCCTTTCCGCCCAAATCCAAATCTCTTCTATATCTTTTCTGTCGATGAACTTCAATGTTGCTCTTGATCCAAGCAGACCTGCGGCAGTCACCAGGGTGATGACACCCAGTTTCGCTCGCTTAAGAAATGGGTTGGCAATCCATTGTGCCTCAATCAATTTCTCGTGTTTGATTACAAAATGAGATCTTGAAAAAAAGCTGGTCGTCATCATATTGATTTCGTCCCTTTGTATGGAGTACCCTGTATTTCGAGCACTGTATATTCCTGAAAGTACGAAAATCGACAACAGTACCAGACCGATGATCCATGCATAATCAAACCAGAAGTATTGGACAATCCCAGTGATAATGACGATGATGAAGAACATAATCTGGAAATACCTTCGGTATCCTCTGAATGGGACACTCTTTTCCGGAACCTCGACATGATAGTTCGGGAAGATATCATCAATGATTTCATACAGCCTTTTCTTGCGTATGAACGGAAGAAGTTCCACTTTCCCATCCAATTCCTCACTGTCCAGTGAATCACTTGTAATTGTCACCGACAAGGAATAATATCCAATCACTCGTCTGATGATCGAATCTTTTATAATAATGTTCTGTACACGTTTTATATTTACACTTTTATGCTTCTTTTCGAGCAATCCATATTCCACTACAAGGTCATCTGATTTCATCTTCAAAGTATAGTTGTAATATTTGATGGATAAAATCACTATTCCAATAAAATATCCGATGATGACAAAAATGATGACCGCTATCCCCAGCGCCATATAAACATTCTGCATGAGGCCATCGAAAACCTCGAAATAGCGTTCTATCAGAAAATTGGCGCCAATCAGGTTGATGAAACCGAAGACGATAGCTAAAAACGCACCGAGGGCACCACTTGTCATGCTCATAAGTATGAGAGATTTACCCTTCATCTTATACAATATATCAAATGCATCCTGTGTTGTATCTTCGGCTTCAGACACTCTCGGCCATTCACTGCTGGCACCTATTTCCACCTGCTCATTCAATTGATTTTTCTCATCATACAGAATGGACTGGATGGACTGTGCCTGTGATTTTTTAATCGTATCTATCTTTATACCTTCCCCCGGCGTGATGATGTCCAGTTTGACCGCCCCGAATATCCTGTGGAATATGGGTTCATTAAAATCGATGGACTGTATCCGGCTGATATCCAACTCTTTCTCCCTCTTGGAAATCACTCCATCCCTGTATATGAATTTTCCATCCTCAATCCAGAATCGTGTCCGATATTTATTCAGGAAGTCATATCCACCGAAAAGGACAACGGCCAGGATAAGTATGCCGCCGGAGATGAGAAAGTATTTCAAAGAGATATTGCCAGAGAATATGGCTTCTCTGGAGTTGAACAGGACAATGATAATCGGAATCCACAAATTTTTTAAAGCATTGACCACACTGCCTAAATAGGCAATAGGATGAAGTTTTTCAGGACTATACATCCGTTTGCTCCCCCTTTACCAGATCAATAATCTCACGTTTTAATGTCTGTGCTTCGTTCATTTTCAAAGGCGGCAGCGAAAATGTCGTACTTGCAGTGTTTAATGTGAGATTTGCAAGTTCATATTTCCTTGAAATGGGACCCGTTGAAAGTACAGCCCCTTGAATGCGTCTGATGGGAATCATTTTAGTCGAAACCTGGAAGAATCCTGTGCGGACCACCAGGACCTCCTCTCTCAGCTCATACCGTGTCACCTTGTAATATACAGACGGCCTGATCAGCCCGCCCACTGTAAAACTCAAAACAAGAAAACCGGTCGCCCCCCAAAATACCCATTCCGGGAAATTAAAATATACCGCTGCGACACTCACTCCGATGGCAGCAGCAGTCCATACTATAAACCTCCAAAAATGACGCTCTCTTAAATAATGAACAACATGCTTATGTATCACGTTCATATTAATCCCCCGGTCGAAATTATTTACATAATGACAAGACTAAAGCAAATACCATCTTACTTCAATTATATATCAAGACATACCAATATAATAAAAAAACACCCATGAACCCGGTAAATCCGGATCCATGAGTGGTCAATGTTTCTTATTTCATGTGGTCTTTGAAAGTACGTCCACCCTGGCTGGCATTGTTGCGGCGTGGACCTTTTTGCTGCTGACGCCCGCCACTGCGGTCGTTGCGTTTACCGCCACCGCCTCTTCTTTGGTCGTTGCGCCCTTTTCTGAAAGGTTTCTTACCACCGGAAGGCTTGCCTCCGCGACGGTTTCCGCCTTTGCGTGTCAGCGGTTTTTCAAATGACAACTGGATGCTGTCATCTGATTTTCCGAAGAAGAATTCATTGAGCAATGCTGCAACCACTTCTTCAGAATTATTCTCTTCAAGCAGTCGTTTAGCGATATCCGCTGTATGACTGCTGTCATTTTGGGAAATCCAAAGCTGGATCTTTTCGAAAATTTCTTTTTCTCTCGCTTTTTGAACTTCTTTTTTGTTTGGTGGTCTCAGTGCGAGAATCGTTTTCTTCTTTTCGTTCTCAATCATTCTGAGATAATCCATTTCAACCGGATTGACGAATGTAAGTGCCATTCCTTCTTTACCGGCACGGCCAGTTCGGCCAATTCTGTGTGTATAGCTTTCAGCATCCTGTGGAATGTCGAAATTATATACATGGGAGACGCCTGAAATGTCCAGACCTCTTGCTGCTACATCTGTCGCAACGAGAATGTCCAATGCATTATTACGGAATTTCTTAAGCACTTCAAGACGTTTGGACTGCGTAATGTCTCCATGCAGGCCTTCTGCACGGTATCCTTTTGCAATCAATGCACTTGTCAATTCATCGACACGGCGTTTCGTACGACCGAAGACGATTGCAAGGTCCGGCTGATGTGTATCGAGGAAACTGGTGAAAACATCCAGTTTCTCAAGCTCTTTTACAATTGTATAGAACTCTTCAATTTGTGGATTGCTTGCATCCTGGCTCATCGTTTTAACAATCTGTGGACTGTTCATGAAACGTGTGACCAGTTCCTGGATCGCCGGCGGCATGGTTGCCGAGAACAGCAATGTCTGTCTGCCGTCTTCCGGAAGGCCGGACATGATGAATTTTACATCATCAATGAAGCCCATGTTCATCATTTCATCCGCTTCATCCAGAACCAGCGTTCTGATGCTTTCAAGCTTCAATGTTTTTCGTTTGATATGGTCAATGATACGACCTGGTGTACCCACGATGATTTCCGGACGTCTTTTAAGGTCCTTGATTTGGCGTTCAATACTCATTCCGCCGAAAATTACATTTACGCCAAGTTTTTTGTACTTAGCGAATTTTTTGAGTTGCTCACTTACCTGTACTGCCAATTCGCGCGTCGGTGTTAAAATCAGCACCTGTGTGCCGCCCTGCTTCTCTGTGTTTTCAATGATCGGGATACCGAATGCACCAGTTTTACCAGTACCAGTCTGCGCCTGGC
>CAYTIR010000058.1:0-14144 GCA_964437955.1 uncultured Staphylococcaceae bacterium | reverse complement strand
CCGAGCCGGACAGCCCCGTCATCACGATGAGCTTATCCCTCGGAATATCCACATCTATATCCTTTAAATTGTGCTGTCTTGCACCTCTAATGCTGATATGTGTATTTCTCACGATTCAATCACCCTTCTGCTTTCAGTTCGAACAATGCATCCCGGAGTTCGGATGCTGTTTCGAAATCGAGATCTTTGGCAGCCTGCTTCATGTCTTTCTCCAGCTGCTCTATTGTCTTCTCCCGCTCTTTCTTCGTCATCTTCTTCGATTGTTTCCTGTTTTCCTTATGGGCATCCTCTTTGATTTCAACTTCGGCACTGATCGAATCGCGGATTTCCTTCGAAATCGTCGTCGGTGTAATGCCGTGTTCTTCATTGAATGCAATCTGGATCTCCCGGCGGCGCTGAGTTTCATCCAGGGCGTAGCGCATGGAATCCGTAATCTTATCGGCATACATGATGACCCTGCCTTCACTGTTACGTGCTGCACGACCGCTGGTTTGGACGAGTGACCGGCTTGAGCGGAGGAAACCTTCCTTGTCCGCATCGAGTATCGCTACGAGGGAAACTTCCGGGATATCAAGCCCTTCCCTGAGGAGGTTGATTCCGACAAGTACATCGAATGTACCCATGCGGAGGTCACGGATGATCTCTACACGTTCCAGTGTCTTCACTTCAGAGTGCAGATACTGCACTTTGACCCCTGCCTCCTTCAGATAGTCCGTCAGGTCTTCCGACATCTTCTTCGTCAGAGTGGTGATCAGCACCCTTTCATTCTTCTCTGTCCGCGTGACAATTTCCTCAAGCAGGTCATCGATCTGGTGCTCGGACGGCCTGACGTCAATGATCGGATCCAACAGCCCTGTCGGACGGATGATCTGTTCAACCACCTTTTCCGTATGTTCGAGTTCATATGGCCCCGGTGTTGCAGAGACATACAGCAGCTGCTGCGCTTTCGAATCGAATTCCTCGAATTTGAGCGGACGGTTGTCCAGCGCACTCGGCAGTCTGAAGCCGTGGTCGACGAGCACTTTTTTCCGCGCCTGGTCACCGTTGTACATCCCCCTGACCTGTGGAAGCGTCGCATGGGATTCATCTATCATGATGAGGAAATCATCAAAGTAGTCAAGCAGCGTATAAGGCGTCGATCCCATCGGCCGCAACGTCAGATGCACCGAATAGTTTTCGATGCCGGAACAGAAACCCATTTCCCGCATCATTTCCAGGTCATAGTTCGTCCGCTGCTCAAGCCTCTGGGCTTCAAGCAGTTTATTGTCATCGCGCAATTTTTCAAGCTGTTCTTCCAATTCCTTTTCAATGCGTTCTATGGCCACCTTCATCTTCTGTTCACGCGTCACGAAGTGGGAGGCAGGGAAGATGGCAATGTGTTCCCGTTCGACCAGCACTTCACCCGTCAGGTAATTGACTTCCCGGATGCGGTCAATCTCGTCCCCGAAGAATTCCACCCGGATGCACTGCTCGTCCTGTGATGCAGGGAACACTTCGACGATATCCCCGCGTACCCTGAACGTACCGCGTTTGAAATCAATGTCGTTGCGGGCGTACTGGACATCGACGAGTTTGCGCAGGAATTCATTGCGGTCCATCTGCATGCCGACCCTCGCACTTACGACCATCTCCTTGTATTCTTCCGGATTACCGAGACCGTATATACAGCTGACGGATGAAATGATGATGACATCATCCCGCTCGAACAAGGCACTCGTGGCGGAGTGCCTGAGCTTGTCGATCTCCTCGTTGATCTGTGCATCCTTTTCAATGAATGTATCAGTCTGGGGAACATATGCCTCCGGCTGATAATAATCATAATAACTCACAAAATACTCTACCCTGTTGTTCGGAAAGAATTCCTTGAATTCACTATACAATTGTCCGGCCAGCGTCTTGTTGTGAGCGATGATCAGTGTCGGCTTGCCGACTTCCTTGATCACCTGGCTCATCGTATATGTCTTACCGGTACCTGTTGCACCAAGCAAAGTCTGGTGGCGGTTGCCGGCGTTTATCTGTTCGGTTATCTCCCTGATCGCCTTCGGCTGATCCCCTGCGGGTTCGAATTTAGATACGAGTTCAAATTGTGCCATATTCTCTGCCCCCCATTTTTTCTGTACAGTTTATTCTAACAAATAAAAAATAGAAATAACAAACATTTGTTCGGTTATTTCTACTCATCTTCCACTTTATCCAGATTATATAGTTCTACAAGCATGTATCCGATGACAATGGACATTGCATCGATGAAAATCACCCACTCCGAATGATAGAACCCCCGGTAGATGGACACCCCAAAAATGATGAACGTCAATATTACAGCAACATATTTGTTTCTCGTCATGCGGGTAAAAAATACTACAGTCACGGCCGGTACGACCATGGCCATCATATACCAGTAGAGTTCCACGGGCCCTAGATCTCCTTGTCCATTATAGATTCGGTAATTTCCATGAGTTCCGTTTTCGGTATGAAGCGTTCCTTGAGCATGTCGGACAGTATATTTTCAAGAAAATCCTGAACGCATGCCAGGTGGGAGAACCGCTTTATCGTCACCAGCGACATTTCATATATTTCAAAGAATAAAGGTTCCGGGTTCCGCTTCTGTATCTCACCGAACGATTCATACAGCAGGTCGATCTTGTCCGCCACAGAAAGAATCTGGCCTTCCAGCGTTTCATCTTTGCCTTCTTTCAGGCGGCGCTTGTAGATGTCATGATACTGCTCGGGGAATTCCTCTTCGATGAAGCGGCTCGTCATCGTCTCCTCGACTTCCATGAACAGCATATTCAGTTCGCCGGAGGCATACTTTACGGGTGTCTTGATGTCACCCGTGAATATTTCTGGATAGTCATGGTTCAGCGCTTTTTCGTACAGGTCCTTCCAGTTGATTTCATTGCCGCTGTATTCTTCAACAGTACCCAGGTACTGGGCGATTTTGGTCACTTTGAAAGAATGTGCAGCAACATTATGCTCCTGGTATTTGAACTTGCCCGGACAGCGGACCAGCTTCTCCAAATCATTCAGACTCTTAAAATACTGATGTACTCCCATCAGGACTCCTCCTTCACATAATTAACATAACTGTCTATCAGATCCTGACCCACCTCTCCGATGTAGGCGCGGACAATCCTGCCCTCACTGTCGACGAAAAATGTCGTCGGCATCAGATGGATCTTGTATGATTCAATCGCTGCAGATTCATCCTTGAATTCGAATACAGGATAAGTCACTTCGAATTCTTCAAGGAATGCGTCCCGGTTTTTGGGATTGTCATCGATATTCACCCCTACCACATCCAAAGATTCCCCGCCGCTCTCTTCCTGATATTCAATCAGTTCCGGTGTTTCACGGCGGCACGGGTCACACCAGGAAGCGAAGAAGTTGACGACAGTCACCTCATTGGATGTGATGATGTCTTCAAATCTTTCGGTGTCATTCATTATGCCTGTAAATTCTTCATCCAGAATATTCCGGCCCACTGCATGATGATTGTCCCTGCCTTCCGAATTTTGCAGTGTTTCGAGTGACTGCTGCTCGAGTCGTTCATCAGAGACGTTGAGGACTGCTGTAATTCCGGCACCGACCAGTATGAAGAACACTGCCAGTGCGATGATGATAATGATATTTTTCTTTTTCATATGATCAACATACCTAACTCTATTATTTCAACCATTTTAACACAAGTGTCTGAAGTATACAGTCTTTCACACATAAAAAGGCATCCTGCACTAAGTGCAGAATGCCTTCATGTTTATATATCGCTATTAGTAAGTGTAGTAGCCGTCTACAGAGCCGTGTACATAACTTACGGAACGCTGTCCAACACCTTCGGATGGGTTAAGCGCATCGATCATCTGACCATTGCCGATGTAGATTCCAACATGGGATCCACCATTGAAGAATACAAGGTCACCCGGCTGCGGGTTGGATGTTGGTGTACCTGCTGCTTTTTGAGCTGCAGCTGTTCTCGGGATTGTTTTGCCTTTGAATGCCTGCATGAACTGCTGAGTCAATGCAGAGCAGTCTACTGCAGATGCAGAGTTGCCGCCGTATACGTAGGATTTTCCTGCTGCTACGGATCTTGCAATTGATACTGCATTGCCGCCGCTGACATTTGAAGTCTGTTCAGGTGCCGCTGCCTGAGCTTCTTCGCGTTCCTGTTGCGCTTCAGCCTGTTCAGCTTCGCGCTGCTCGATTCTTTCCTGTTCTGCCTGTTCAGCTGCACGTTGTTCTGCTGCACGCTGTTCAGCCGCTTCAGCCTGCTGTTGAGCTGCCTGCTGGTCAGCACTGTTGTCTTCTTCAGCCACTGCCGGCGCTTCTTCTACTTCAGAAGCCTGAGCCGTGTTCTGATTTTCCTGCTGCTGCTCTTCCTGAGGCGCCTCCTCTACTGCAGGTGCCTCTTCTGTCTGAGGTGCTTCTTCTACAGTATTTGCTGCAGGTGCTGCATCTTCAGAAACGATAAGTGTTTTACCTGCAAAGATCATATCTGAGGAAAGGTTGTTCCATTCCTTGATCTGCTGATAGTCCACACCGAATTTCTGACCGATTTTGAAAAGAGTGTCTCCTGGTTCAATTACATATGTACCATCGTTCTCTTTTGCAGTATCTTCTTGTGCAGGTGCTTCACTTTTTTCTCCATCAAGTTCAATCACGTCGCCCGGGAAAATAAGGTCGCTTGACAGACCGTTCACTTCTTTAAGGTTGGAAACGGAAGTACCGTTTTCATTGGCAAGACCCCAAAGTGTATCTCCGTGTTCAACAGTGTAATCTGCTGCTGAAATATTGTGTGAAGCAATTCCTGTAAGTGCTGTTACCGTTGCAACTGATAGCAATGTTTTCTTCATAATAAATAAATCCTCCTAATTTTCCTTAGACCCAAATGCAGCGCTTGTCTCTCTATATGTCCCTTAATGGGTAAATTTTATATTGATTATTTAATTGGTATTCAGTTCATAAAAGTCCTCAAGGGAAACCCTTTTTTGACCACGATCAAAACTATAGCACACATTAAACATGATTTGGGCGTTTGTAACCGACTTGTAATATAAACGAAAAGACTGAAATATGCTGTAATAGAAATGTTTTCCCGGAAGATGGTCAGGATGATTGATACAACGCCTTCCACCAGTTTTATGTTCTTTTTTTCACATAATACTTCCTTGGAAAATTACAGTACTGTTTTTATGTAAACCCCTGACGAATCCGGGATTTCCCTGTTATCCGAAGGGTTTTAAGAGAATCATCTTTCGACAGTAAATCGGGATGCCGGGTACTTCCGGTTGGATACGGATGGAGCAGTTATCTGTCAGGCATGATGCATTAAACAAGCCCTGCTCTGCCTTCTGTAAAACAAAGAAAGGACACAGAACCCCGTCCGGGATCCTGCGTCCGCCAATAGTATGTTATTCACCTTTTTTCGAAGCCAGCCATGAAACAAGTGCGTCAAGTTTTTCTTCATCAGTTACAAGACCCGCCGGCATTCCGCCGCCGCCCTCTTCAATTTTAGTACGGATTTCATCTTCTGAAAGGCTGCTGCCCACATTCACAAGCGGTGGACCGGACCCGCCTGAAAGATCCTCACCGTGACAGCTCATACAGTTATTCTGTTCATATGTCTGTTCAGCGAGTGCTGTATCCTCCGAGCTCGCACCGCCGGAATCCTCTCCGCCGTCTTCAGATGTTTCTTCCTCAGTGGTCACACCTTCGTCTGCCGGCTGATCCGACTCGTCTTCTCCGCCTTCGCCACCGCCGCATGCGCCGAGTACCAGTACTGCTGCGAAACTCATAAGTAGCCAGAATTTCTTCATGAATACTCCCCCAGACTTAAGTATTTTACTATTCACATATATATTTCCCCGGAAATCATCCAGTTCAAACCACCTCAGCATATTTGTCACAAATCAATGAAGGACGATCCCCCGGCAGGAGAATCGCCCTTCATCAATAATATCCGGATTCACTGTTACATGTTCAGTCTGAGGTAGGCTTCGATAAATGGAGACAGGCCGCCGTCCATGACTTTATCAGTATTTCCGACTTCGTAGTTGGTCCTGTGATCCTTGACCATGGAGTACGGGTGGAATACATAGGAACGGATCTGACTGCCCCATCCGATCTCCTTCTGTTCGCCTTTGATTGCGGCGATTTCAGCTTTCTGATCCTCAAGCTCTTTCTGATAGAGCTTAGATTTCAGCATGTGCATCGCCTGTTCCCGGTTTTTAATCTGTGAACGCTCATTCTGACAGGTGACGACGATTCCCGTCGGATGGTGTGTAATCCGGACTGCGGAGTCTGTCGTGTTGACGTGCTGACCGCCGGCTCCGCTTGCCCGGTATGTGTCGATTGAAATATCTTCGGTTTTCACTTCAATCTGAATATCCGTGTTATCGAACTGCGGTGTCACTTCACAGGAGACGAATGATGTGTGGCGACGGCCAGATGAGTCAAAGGGCGAGATGCGGACCAGACGGTGCACGCCTTTTTCCGCTTTCAGCATGCCGTATGCATTGACACCTTTTATGGAGAGCGTCACACTTTTGACCCCCGCTTCATCACCGGCCTGATAGTCCAGCGTCTCCACTTTCCAACCTTTGCCCTCCGCATATCTCTGATACATGCGAAGCAGCATTTCCGCCCAATCCTGGGATTCGGTGCCTCCGGCACCCGGATGGAGTTCCAGTATCGCGCTCAGATGGTCATGTTCATCGTCGAGAAGGATATTGAGTTCGAATTCATCAATCTTCTTCTGCGTCTCTCTGACACTTTCCTCGATCATTTCCCGCATATCTTCATCATTCTCTTCTTTCAGCAGCTCATGGGAGACTTCTATGTCCTCCACATCCGCTTCTATCCCGCGGAAACCTTCCGTGATTTTCTTCAGATGGTTGTTGCTGTCGATGACTTCCTGTGCCTTTTCCTGGTCATTCCAAAATTCAGGATCCGCCATGCGTTCTTCATATTCCTGTATTTGAGTCTCTTTTTCCTCCAGGTCAAAGAGACCCCCTGAAATCGTCCAATTTGCCTTGCATATCCTGGACGAAATTTTTTACTTCGTGTAATTCCATAAATTTTCCTTCTTTCTTTTATTGTCCGTGACAGTTTTTATATTTCTTGCCGGAGCCGCAAGGACATGGATCGTTTCGGCCGACCCTGACTTCCTTTTTGACCGGGCCTTTTTTGACTTTCTCCTTGCCGTCACCCGTGTGCATTTCATTTTTATTGATGACCTGTTCACGTCTGATCTCCTCGTCGGATTTCAATTCAGTCTTGAGCACATATTTCGCCGTATCGTCCTCGATTGAAACCAGCATGTCTTCAAACATCTGGAGACCTTCGTTCTGATACTCGCGCAGCGGATTGATCTGCCCGTATGAACGAAGGTGAATGCCGGTTCTCAGCTGGTCCATGCTGTCGATGTGTTCCACCCATTTCTGGTCGATGGTACGGAGCATCATCATCCGCTCGAATAGCCTCATTTTCTCAGAAGTGAGCTTTTCTTCTTTGTGTTCCAGCTCCGCATGCACCTTCTCAAGGATGAGTTCAATGATTTCTTCATTTTCTTTGCCGCGTACATCAGGCACTTCGATGGATTCTTCCGCCAGGTACATATCTTCGATGGTCTTGATGAACTGTTCATAATCGATGAGTTCATCATCATCAAGGATGTAGTAATTGACCGTTCGTTCCACCGATCCTTCTATCATGCCCATCAGCTGGTCCCTCACATCATCCTGATCGATGATATCATTACGTTCCCCGTAGATGATCTCACGCTGGCGTCTCAGTACATCGTCATACTCCAGCAATTTTTTACGTGCATCGAAGTTATTGCCCTCGACACGCTTCTGTGATGATTCGACTGCTTTTGAAATCATTTTGGAAGTGATTTCCTCTTCCTGCATTCCAAGCCTGCCCATCATGCTCTGCATGCGCTCCGAACCGAAACGCCTCATGAGGTCATCTTCCAGGGACAGATAGAATGTGCTGACACCGACGTCGCCCTGACGTCCGGCACGGCCGCGCAGCTGATCATCAATACGTCTGGATTCATGCCGTTCTGTACCGATGACTGCCAGTCCGCCTGCTTCCTTGACGCCTTCGCCAAGCTTGATATCCGTACCGCGTCCGGCCATGTTCGTCGCAATCGTCACAGCACCTTTTTTTCCGGCACTCATGATGATATCCGCTTCACGTTCATGGTTTTTTGCGTTCAATACATTATGACGGATGCCTTTTTTGCTGAGCAGATTAGCAATATACTCACTGGTTTCAACCGCAACGGTACCAATGAGCACCGGCTGGCCGTTACGGTGTCGTTCCACGACTTCATCCACCACGTTCTTGAATTTGATGTCTTTAGTCGAAAAGATCTTATCCGTGTTGTCTTCCCTTGCGATCGGCAGGTTCGTCGGGATGACCGTCACACTCATGTTGTAGATGTTAAGGAATTCCTCTTCTTCGGTCTTGGCCGTTCCCGTCATACCTGATAGTTTATTGTACTGCCTGAAGAAATTCTGGAATGTGATGGAGGCCATCGTACGGGATTCATTCTGAATCTCCACACCCTCCTTCGCTTCGATCGCCTGGTGCAGTCCGTCCGAGAAGCGACGCCCTTTCATCTTACGGCCCGTGAACTGGTCGACAATCACAATCTTATCTTCCTCGACCACATAGTCCGTATCCCGCTGCATTGAGAAATGCGCCTTCAATGCCTGGTTGATGTGATGGAGCAGGTTCACGTGTTTCACATCATAAAGATTGTCCACTTTGAACCATTTCTCCGCTTTTTCCATGCCGGCATCGTTCAGCTGGATGTTCTTCGTTTTTATATCATAGGTGAAATCTTCATCTTCCTTGAGCATCTTGACGAATTGGTTCGCCTGGATATAACGGGTATTCGTCTGATTCGCCTTGCCTGATATGATCAGCGGTGTACGTGCCTCGTCAATCAGTATGGAGTCGACTTCATAGATGATTGCATAGTTCAAGCCCCGGAGGACACGGTCTTTTTTATACGTCACCATGTTATCCCGGAGATAGTCGAATCCAAGTTCATTATTGGTTGTATACGTAATATCCGCTGCAAAGGCTTCGCGCTTTTCCTCACTGTTTTTGGCATTCAGGTTCAGCCCGACCGTCAGCTTCAGGAAGTTATAGAGTACAGACATTTCTTCCATCTGGGTGGCAGAAAGGTATTCGTTGACCGTAATCACATGGACACCTTTGCCCGTCAACGCGTTCAGGTAGACCGGCATCGTTGCAGTCAGTGTTTTACCTTCCCCTGTTTTCATCTCGGAGATGTCGCCCTTGTGAAGCGCGGCACCGCCCATTATCTGAACTGGGTAAGGTTCCAGCCCAAGCGTCCTTTTGGAGGCTTCACGGACGACAGCAAAAGCTTCCGGCAGAATCTGTTCAAGAATTTTACCTTCCGCCTTTTCATCTTCCGCTTCGGCAAGCTTCTGTTTAAACTCATCCGTCTTTCCCTGAAGCGCCGCATCATCAAGACCAGCCATCGTTTCCTTATAGCCCTCGACCTTGTCTGCAATTTTCCGGAGGGAGCGCAGCTCCCGTTTATTACCGTCAAAGACTTTGTCCAAAATACCCATGGATTTCTCTCCCTCATTATATCTATCACTATGAATTCATCTCATTATATTACCATTAAATAGATTAAAATAAAATATGTACGCATCGAAGGGAACTCATAAGTAATCCCCGGCTGCCGTCAGCCGGGGACTACACCCCATTCTTCAGTGGGAATATGATTGTATGGATCTAATTCGTTTCGATGAGCCCGTATTTGCCGTCATTGCGTTTATATACAATGCTTGTGCCTTCGGTCTCCCTGTCGTTGAATACGAAGAAATCATGGCCAAGCATGTTCATCTGCAATACTGCCTCCTCAGAAGCCATCGGTTTCAGCTGGAACTTTTTGGCACGGACGATGTAGTTTTCTGTTTCATCATTATCGTCCTCTTCACCTCTGAGTTCATGATTCGCATCCATTTCAAGTTTGGCAAAGAACTCCTGTTCAGGGTTCTTCTCCTTGAACTTGCGGTTGATTTTTGTTTTATATTTTCTGATCTGCCTTTCCAGTTTTCCTGTAATCAGGTCAACGGCCGCATAGAGATCGTCATGCTTCTCTTCCGCCCTCAGCGTAAGATTTTTCATAGGAATTGTAATTTCGACCTTGCCCTGACTGTTGTTGTACGTTTTGATATTAACATGTGCATGGGTGTTCGGCGCATTTGTAAAGTAGCGTTCCAACTTGTTGACTTTTTCCTCGATGTGGTTTCTGATTGCATCAGTTACCTCAATGTTCTCTCCACGAATTTCACATCTGATCATAGTGAAATCCCCTCCTTCAATGCGTTATTCTTCCTGCTTTTATTATATCAGAGTATTCAGGCTTTTGAAAACGTTAACATATCTATCACGGCTGGATTTCCAGTATGCAGCGTCTCAAGTGCCTGATGCATCGTGATACCGGTTGTATATATATCATCCACTACCAGCAGCCGCTTCCCCCGGAGAGTTCCGGCGTCGAAGCCCGGTTTGAAACCAAAAGGGTTCGAAGCGTTCATCCTTTCCGATTTCGCGAGTTCCGACTGGCGCCCCCGCCGGTCCGTCACAAGTACATCATGGTAAGGGACCCGTGCCGATTCCAGCACCATGGAAGTCTGGTTATATCCCCGTTCCCGCAGCCTTTCTGCGGAGACCGGAATCGGTATGGACATATCATATTCCCTGAAGCGGCAATTCAGAAACATGGAAATCACTTCCCTCAGTGCAACATCCTTCGTGAATTTATATCTGTGAAAAAGCATTTTCACTTCCCCGCTGTAATCCAGCATGCACATGATCTTCCCCGGTCGCCTGTAATTCCGGGAAAGGAACAGGCAATCGGGACACGCCTCTTCGGCATGCTCCAGCAGACGGTGGCAGAAACTGCACCTTTCCCCCTCCCTCCAGGCTGAAAGCTTCTCCCTGCATTCATTACACAGCGGCCGGGCGGCCCTGAACAATGATATGAGGTCGGCTTCTTCTTCCACACCGGCGTGACAGTACAGGCATATCACAGCGTTGTCATCCCCGCATTGAAACTTCTGATGATTTTGAGCGTCTGCCTGATATGCCGGGTGTTATGTCCAGCCATGAACCATATATTGCCGGTGGGGTCATCTATTTTCCGTCCGACTCTGCCGCATATCTGCACCAGGCTGTCCGAGCTGAACATCTCTGCATTCAGGACGATGACATCCAGCCCCTTAAAAGTGACACCCCTTTCAAGTATGGTCGTCGTCAACAGCACTTGGATCCTCCCGGTCCGCATGCCGTCCACTTTTTCAGACCGTTCCTCATCTCCGCTGTACACCGAAGCCGCTCCCGGGAATTTTTCGGCGACCAGCGGGTAGAGCTTTTCCATAAGTTTGATTTCAGGCAGGAATACAAGTACCCGCCGGTCTGCCCTGATGATATTTTCCATCAATGTCTCAAGTTTTTTCGGCAGCCTCTTTTTCCTTATATCTTTCGCAACACTGTGCCATATGACTTTCGGTATGGCCAGGTCATGTCCATGGTATCTGCGTGTCAGGCTTATCACATTCCCTCTGCCCACAAAGTCGATCATCTTCCTGTCTGGTGTCGCCGTCATCAGAATGATCGTGGACTTTTCCGTCGCCGAACGTGTGACAGCATGCATCAGCTGGAGGTCTGCGGGCATCGGGAAGGCATCGGTCTCATCCACGATGATCAAACCGAAATGATCGATATAATTATAAAGCTGATGCACTGTACAGACTGTGAACCGGTTGCCGTTCTCCACTTTCACTCCCGAATACAGGAGATCGATGCGTGACCCTTTGAACGCCTCAGTCAGACGCAGGTGCACTTCTTTGACTACATCGATCCTCGGAGAGACAAATGCAACATTCAGCCCCCTCCGCCTGGCCCGGGAGACCGCTTCAAAGGTGATTTCGGTTTTACCGGCACCGGTCACCGCATAGAGCAGCAGGTTTTTATTCGACTCCAGAGCACCCACGATTTCATCAGAGGCTGCTTGCTGTGCCGGACTCAGTTCGAAATCCAGCCGGTAGCGGCACGCCTCCGGCAGGGGTGAAGTATGAACGACCGTCAGCGGTGTCACACTGTCGGAACGCCCTATATTTACACATTTCAGGCAATAGACGACTTCAGTGCCATGGAAATCTGAATGGTACTTGTAGAAATGACGTTTGCTGTTGTTGCCGCAGCGGTGGCATATGCGCTTATCTGGATCTACTCCCTGCGGCTTATAAATTTCTTTTGCCTTGTGTTTTATGATCATGTCCTGTCTCCTCTAATAAAAAAAGACGCAGCAAAAATAAGCTGCGTCCTGTGTATTCAATTGGATTATATTTCTGTATCCACTTCAAACGTTGTATATCCGAGTCCGAGCGCACCCTCACCAAGATGCGTTCCGATGACGGGACCGAAATAGCTCAGCCTGAAAGTGATATCCGGATGTGCCTCCTGCAGAGATGCCATCCAGCTCTCAGCTTCCGCCTCCGCATTCGAATGGATGACGACCGCAGTGACGGGCTTACCCCTGTGCCGTGCCATCTCCTGCCCGAATACTTCCTCGACTTTCTTCATCGCTTTTTTCTTTGTACGTATTTTTTCGTACGGTACTATTTGAGCGTCCTGGAACTCCAATATCGGCTTTACTTTCAAAAGGCTGCCGATCATCGCCTGGGCATTCGTCAGACGCCCCCCTTTCTGAAGGTTCGTCAAAGTATCGACGATGAAATATGCATTTGTATTTTTCTTGCGTTTCATTTCATCCAGCTCATCAAGCAATGCCTCGAGTTCCATGTCATCCTTATGCTGCGCGGCATATAGAGCCAGGAAACCCTGTACGTAGCAGGCAACTTCCGAGTCCACTGCATGGACCTCTATCCCCTGCACGCTCTGACCGGCGGCAATCGCATTCTGATATGTGCCGCTGATGCGGCTTGACAGATGGATGCTGATGACGTCTGTAAACCCTTCCCGCCTCAATGTTTCAAGCAGCAGTATATAATCTCCGATGGATGGCTGGCTCGTCCGCGGAAGTGTATCCAGGTCACGTATCTTTTCAAAAAATTCATCAGGTGTTATTTCCTCGTCCTCTTTATAAGACGCATCGCCGATGACAACACTGAGAGGAATTGTGCGGATATCGTATTTATCTTTCAGCGCATCCGGCAAGTAGGATGTCGAATCCGCCACGACTGCGATCTTCATATTGGTTCCTCCAATTCTTCATTCACACTTAAGAGCATTTTACTACATACTGCCGGTTTCCGTCCATGTTCAACCTTATGTTAAAATGCCCTTAGAGGTGAATTTAATGGAACAGCAGTATTTGAACAGAATCGATACAGAAGCAGAAACTGTCATCAGCAAATCACGCTTCATTGCGTATATTCGCCGAACACCGACAGAAGAGGCAGCCAAAGCTTTCATCAGTGAAATAAAAACCGCACATAAAAGTGCCAACCACAACTGCAGTGCCTACATCATCGGTGAAAGTGCACTGATCCAAAAAGCCGACGATGACGGCGAACCGACAGGCACCGCCGGCGTCCCGATCCTGGAAGTGCTCAAGCAGGAAGGCATGTATGATACGACCATCGTCGTCACCCGCTATTTCGGCGGCATCAAACTCGGCGGCGGCGGGCTGATCCGGGCATATTCAGGCTCTGCTTCAAGCGCTGTAAAAGCATCCGGAAAAGTAGTGAAGATTCCGGTAGTCCCGATCGAAGTAACGATGGACTATACGCACACCAGCCGTTTCGAGCATTATCTCGGTGAGACTGATATTGAAATCAGGGATACCCGTTATACGGACAAAGTGACCTACCTGCTCCACGTAAAGGAAGCGGACAGGGAAGCATTTTCAGGCAGACTGAACGAACTCACAAAAAATACCCACGAACTGGATGAACATGACGTTATCCAGGCCGAGGGCACTGTCTGATCTATGAAAATATTTTATGGACGAACTTCCTTACAAAGTTGAGCACCGGTTTACGGTCCGATTCCGCGAGATCGATCGATTCAACGATGATTTCTGTAGTAAAGACCAGAAGCAGGACGATGATTACCGAACCTGGTATCGT
>CAYTIR010000057.1:0-14319 GCA_964437955.1 uncultured Staphylococcaceae bacterium | reverse complement strand
CAGCAGCGCCAGGAAAAGATAGAAGAAATGAGGGAGAAGGAGGAAGAGGAGGAAAAAGAGTAAATCCTAATTCCACCCTTCCTGATTAAGTGTCCCACAGCATCAAACAGCACCATCGAATCCGGAATATATATTCCCGAATACGGCGGTGTATGCATTGAAGAAGAAGTCCATATAGATGACAATGGAAAAGCGGAATTACTGACAACTTTCCCGAGAGACTTGAAAGTTCTGGAGCTGAAATAAAAGACGCCTCACACCCATTCGAGTATACCATCCAGGCTGGTATAAGCCCAATCCGGCTGAATATCCAACGTCTCCGACTGCACACCATTCCTGTTGATCCACGCCGTATGGAACCCGAAGCTTGCCGCGCCCATGATATCCCATGTATTCGATGACATGAAGAGGACCTCTTCACGCCTTACATCCAACTTGTTCAATGCATGGGCATAGGCTGCGGCAGACGGCTTATACTGCTTAATTTCATCTGCACTGATGACCATATCTATATTACCGTCTATCTCCGAACCGCTGACAAGCGGTTTTATCATGTTCTTAGAGCCATTTGAAAACACGACACGCTTTTTATTCGAGAGTTTCCGGAGCACATCTTCCACCTCATCGAACAATCCGAGCTTCAGATAGGCATCCATCAACGTATCTTCGCTTTCTTTTGTGGGATTGGCACCTTCCGACTTGCAGGCATAATGCAGTGCATCCCGGGTCACTTCATCAAAGGGTCTATAGCGGCCCATCATCTGTCTTTGGAAACAGTATTCCAGCTGCTTCTTCCGCCATGTCATGCTGATTGCTTCACCCTTTTCCGGGAAAATCGATTCACATGCTTCCTTTACTGAATGGACGTCGTATAATGTACCGTATGCATCAAATACCAGCGCCTTGATCATAGTAAAACCCCTTTCTTTAATCATGTTGGTTTACAGCTACCCTGTACATCCGAATGAAAACGCAGAAGCATTCCGGATATAGAAGAAAAAATGGAAAATAGAAAAGTGACAGAAAAAACCCCTTGGGAATAAATAAAATAAAACAGGAACCAGGCAGTGATTTTTCCGGTCAAGTTACAATCCGGTATATCGCCCAGTTCCTGTTTTTTTATTGGTTTTTTTTCAGTTCCATAATCAGCTCATTTTGCTTTCCGCTGTTAATGAAACATCGTGTTTTTTATCTGATGTATCCTCTTTCACCCAGATTGCTTCCAGCTCTTCAAGTGTCTTCCCTTTGGTTTCAGGAACGAATTTCCAGACGAAGATACCTGAGAGTACACACATCAATGCGTAGAAGCCATATGTCATTGAACCGCTCATTTCCATCATAAACGGATAGAAGGAAGTGATCGTGAAGTTCGCCAGCCACTGTACTGCGACTGCGATTGCCATCGCTCCGCCTCTGACCCTGTTCGGAAATATCTCTGACAGCAGTACCCAGACGACCGGTCCCCAGCTCATCATGTAGGAAGCTGTATAAATGATGATGAATACGAGTGTAGAAACCCCGATGACATTGAATCCGGCGAGCATGCTCACACCGATCATCCCTATCGCCATACCGACCGAACCGATGATGAGCAATGGCTTCCTTCCGAATTTGTCTACATAAACGATCGCAATCAATGTAAATATTACGTTGACCAGACCCATGACCACTGTCTGGACCATTGAAGCATCTGCTCCGGCACCAAGATCTTCAAAGATCCTTGGGGCATAATAAAGTGCCACGTTGATTCCGATGAACTGTTGGAAGAATGACAGCATTATTCCGATAATGATGACAGTTTTACCAAATGTAAACAGCGGCGTTTTCCTTTTCGGACTGTCCAAGTCACGTGTAGAAACGATATCTGCCAAAACTTTTTTAGAATGGTCGACAGAGTGATATATCCTGTTCAATACCGACAACGCTTTTTCATCTTTATTATTAAGGGCCAGGTACCTGGGTGTTTCAGGCACCATAAACAATAGCAGGAAGAATATCAGTGATGGCACAGCTTCTGTGGCAAACATGTATCTCCAGCCCATGGTCTCAATCCATGATGCCGACTCACCGAAAGCGATACCATAATTGACGAAATAAACGACGAGCATTCCGAATATGATTGCGAACTGGTTCCAGGAAACCATTCTTCCCCTTAAGCCGGATGGTGCCATTTCACCTATGAACATTGGTGTGACGGCTGATGCCAGTCCGACCCCGATACCGCCGATGATACGATAAATGTTAAACATGATCAGCAATCCCAAGCCTGATTCCCCGACTTCGAAAAACAGAAGTTCCGGATAGGCTGAAAGCAAAGCTGAAACAGCAAGCAGTACAGCGGCCAGCTGCAGTGATTTCTTCCTTCCGAATGCACCTGCAAGCTTACCTGACAGCAGTCCCCCTATTACACATCCGATCAGTGCACTTGATACCGTCACTCCATGTATGAAGGAATTATAATCGGCCGTAATGTATTTCTGCAGGGATTGCTCCGCTCCGGATATGACGGCCGTATCATACCCGAATAACAATCCTCCCAGTGTTGCGATTAACGTCATTGTGATTATGAACTTTATATTGTAATGCTGCGTCGCCACCACATGACACCCCCAGAGTTTTATTTAAATTCCAGCAACTCACTCGTAAGCTCTCGTGTATTTTCATAAACCTTTTTATACAGTTCAAATAATTTCTTATAATGCTCTTTGTCCTCGACTTGGGGCTTGAATATCTCACTGTATTCAATCCAGGCTTCAGAAACCTCGGCGAAATCATCGAACCATCCTTCGCCCATTGCCGCAAGCATCGCTGCCCCGTATGCCGGTCCCTGTTCTTCTGTTCTTGTCATCACTTCGGCATCAAACACATCCGCCTGGATCTGCAGCCACTGTCTGTTTTTCGCTCCGCCGCCTATGGAGACCACGCGGCTCACATCCCTGCCATTTTTACGCATTATTTCGATGCTTTCGTTCAACGAAAAAGTGATTCCTTCAAGGACTGCCCTTTTCATGTCAGCAGTATTGGTGTTTGCGTCGAGCCCGATGAAACTGCCCCTTACATCCGCATCATTATAGGGTGTCCTTTCACCAAGCAGAAACGGGGTGTAAAGCAATCCGCCTGAGCCTGTCGCAGAAATTTCCGCTTCTTTCATGAATTCATCAAACGGCCGGTCATCACCCAGCAGCTTTTTGAGCCATTCCAGACTGTATCCAGCAGACAGTGTTACACCCATCACATATTTCTGATCGGGGACGCAGTGATTGAAATAATGGACGGAACCGTCATTCTGATAGTCACTCTGTCCCTCGGAGGAGAGCACGACACCTGAAGTGCCGATGCTCACAAGCTGCTTTGATGAACCGGTGATGCCTGCTCCCAAAGCGCCGCATGCATTATCCGCCCCGCCCTGGTAGATGCAGATGTCCTGTTCCGTTTCATAAACATCTTTTCTGAGGAGACCGGATTTCCCATTCGAAGGAATGACTTCCGGGCAGATCTCTTTATTAATATTGAGCTGATGCAGGAGAGGAAGGGACCATGTCCCCTCCTTCACATCAAACATCACCGTGCCGGCAGCATCAGAAGGTTCAGTATAGACATTGCCCGTCAAACGATAGATGACATAGTCTTTTGGCAGCATGAATTTATGAATCCTCTCGAAGTTCTCCGGCTCATTCTTTTTGACCCACATCAATTTTGAAAGCGTGAATCCTTCCAATACAGTGTTCTGAACCTGTTCAAGAAGAGACGACAGTCCAACTTCTTCTATGATCTCCCTGCACTCCTGGGAAGTCCTCGTGTCATTCCACAGTATTGCCGGTCTGATCACTTCACCCGATTCGTCGATCAGAACGAGTCCATGCATCTGTCCGGAGAAGCTGATTCCTTTAATATCCTTACCGAACTCGCTGGTCAGAAGCCGCTTCAGACTTTCTGCTGTGGCCCCGTGCCATTTTTCAGGATCCATTTCACTGTAACCCGTCTTATCATGGACGGTTTCATATCTTACATAATCTTCTTTGACGACGTCTCCACCCTCGTTGACAACGATGCTTTTCAACCCGCTGGTTCCAAGATCTATTCCGATTACGTATTTCAATATTAGACACCCCTGTTGATATTGAGGATATACTGGTTGATCTGTGATTTGATGAGTTCAAGATGATCTGAAGTGTTCTTGATTTCACTGTTGTCCAATGCGTATTCTTCGAGTTCCTCCAGGCTTGTGGACCCATCCACAATTTTCTGTCCTATACCTTCTGTATAGGTCCTGTATTTTTCGGAGATGATATTTTCAAAGAATTCATCTTCAATCATTTTATTCGCAACGCGGAGTCCGAGTGCGAAGGCGTCCATCCCGGCAATATGGGTAAGGATGAGATCTTCCTGGTCGAAGGACGTACGTCTCGGTTTGGCATCGAAATTCAGTCCGCCTTTGCCAAGTCCGCCGTTTTTCAGAATCTCGTACATTGCCATGGTCGTTTCATATACATCCGTTGGGAACTCATCCGTATCCCAGCCGAGCAGAGGATGCCCCTGATTCGCATCCACTGAACCAAGCATGCCATTGTCACGTGCATATCTGAGTTCATGCTGGAATGAATGGCCGGCAAGTGTTGCATGATTGGCCTCAATGTTGAATTTGAAATCATTTTCCAGGCCGTACTTCTGCAGGAATGCATGTCCGCTCGCAACATCGAAATCATACTGGTGGGAAGTCGGTTCCTTCGGCTTCGGTTCAATCAGGAACTGGCCCTCAAAACCTATATTTTCTGCATATTCTTTCGCCATCCTGAAGAAACGTGCCAGGTTATCCAGCTCAAGTTTCATATCTGTGTTGAGCAGGCTTTCATATCCTTCACGGCCGCCCCAGAAGACATAACTGCTCGCGTCCAGCTCTTTTGCGATATCCAGCTGTTTTTTGACCTTTGCCGCGGCATACGCGAACACTTCCGCATTGGAAGAAGATGCAGCACCATGGACAAAGCGTTCATGTGAAAAGTTGTTCGCTGTATTCCAGAGCAGTTTCTTGCCCGTCTCTCCCATCTTCTGTTTGATGAGTGCAACGATTTCATCAAGATTTTCATTCGACTCTTTTAAATCTTTGCCTTCAGGTGCAATATCCACATCATGGAAACAGAAATAATCGACATTGAGAATCTCCAGCAGTTCAAAGATCGCCTCGACTCTTGCTTTAGCCTTATCCATGCCCTCCAGGTGATCCCAGTTCCTGACTGCGGTGCCTACACCGAATGGATCGGAAAGGTCTTCCGTGAATGTATGCCAGTAGGCGACACTGAATTTCATATGTTCTTTCATCGTTTTGCCGCCCACCACTTCGTCCGGATTAAAATACTTGAAACTCAAAGGGTTATCCGAATATGGTCCTTCGTACTTTATCTGTTCCTGATTGAAATATGCCATTGCTATTCCTCCTGAATTAACTTTGTTTATTGGGTAAACAAAGAATAACCTTTTTTGAAACCGCTGTCAACAAGAAAAATATTTTTGTGATATACTTTGATAAATTTCATTCAAAGTTAAACGGGGATAAGATTATGACTAAAAGTGTGATCAACCAGCAATCCATCAAACAATTCAATACGAATAAAATCCTGAAACTAATCACTTCCACTGACACGATCTCCAGAGCGGATCTGGCCAAGCAGACAGGCTTGAACAAAGCCACTGTGTCAAAAATCACGGATGAGCTTCTCGATGATAACCTGGTCGAAGATCTGGGCTATGGAACATCGAGCGGTGGAAGAAAGCCGAAATTACTGCGGTTCAATCCAAATGCAAAATACATTGTGGGGGTAGATATCGGAGTGAGTAATATCGACTTCGTCGTGATGAATATGCGGCTTGAATCCGTCCACTCCACCCGCATGAAAATTGAGAATAAAGACCATCAGGCGGTGTCAGACACTCTGGAGGCTGCCTACATTAACGCTGCCAGAACTCTGAAAATCACAGCAGAGCAGATTATTGAGATCGCGATTGCAGTACCTGGGACCGTCGATAATGACGGCCTCGTCATCCATGCACCGAATCTCGGATGGCAAGATCTGGACCTGTCCCAAACACTCGGGAAAACTTTCGAAGATATCCCGATCAGGGTTTTCAACGAAGCGAATGCTGGCGCTTTGGGGGAGCTGAACCATACCACCAATCCTGAAAACCAGAATCTGATCTATGTCAGTGCCGGAATCGGCATCGGTACCGGCATCATCATTTCCGGCAATCTGTATAAAGGAAAAATGGGGACAGCCGGTGAATTCGGCCACAATACCATTGTTGAGAATGGCAGAGAGTGCCACTGCGGCAGGAAAGGATGTTGGGAGATGTACGCATCAGTGCAGGCGCTCTATGATTCTTTAGACAGAAAAAATCTAGATATGGATTTCAATATCAATAATGTTTTAAGGGAACTCGACAGCAATAACGATAAAGTGACAGAATCCATCAATGAATTATCGTTGTATTTGAATATCGGCCTGGGGAATGTGGCGAGAGCCATGAACCCCGACTACATCGTCATCGGCAACACACTCAAATATTTGAAGGAATACCTGGATGTCGATGAGGAAATACAAGGCTCCAAAGTCGTATTCAGTAAAAATGATCAGCATACGACGATTGAAGGCATGGTGTCAGTCATTACAAGGAAATATCTCTACCAAAAACGCTATGCTTTAAAAAGCATATAGACACAAAAAATGTCTGTTCACCACAAAATGAACAGACATTTTTCAGATGGAAATTCACCTGTCTACACCGAAGCTGAATACTGTTTCCCTTTTATAAGTTTCCCCTTCATCTATTTTCACATTGAAACCAAGGGGCAGCTTCAAAGCAGCCGGTGACTCCTGGGTTTCCAGACAAAATCCAGCATGCTTTTGAGGTTTCCTGTCTTTTAGACCGGTATTCTCATCCAGGTTATTCCCTGTGTAAAGTACCATTCCCGGGAACGAAGTCATCACTTTTAGAGTGCGGCCGCTCCCCTCTTCTCTCACTTCAACAGATCCGCCTTCTCCTTCATACATGAAATAATGATCGAATCCGCCATTCGAAATCTTGATCTGGTCCTCATCACTTTCGAAGACATCTTTGAACATTATGCTGTTCTTCAGATCAAATATATCGCTGCACTCCCCCATACTTTGAGGAATCAGGTCTCCATCCATTTCCAAGTAGCTGCCGACATCACTCCTGACAACTTGTTTACTGATATCTTCCGCCGGATCACTGCTCAGGTTAAAATATGTATGGTTGGTCGGAGCCACGATGCCTGATCCATCCGCCTCAACTTCATACTCAAGCTTCAATGCGTTATCTTCATCCAGACTGTACATGACTTTTATCAGTGGTTTCCCGGGAAATTCATCTCCCATCCTGTATTGGAAAACCACTCTCTCATCTTCTATGGAACTCTCCCAGATCTTATTATATAAATTCAAATTCCCGCTGTGGAGCAGATGATTCCCTTCATTCGCTTCGAAGGAATAAGTATCATCATCTAAGGTGAATTCAGCATTCTCCACCCTGCCGGCTATCGGTGCTACGACTGACCCAAGAAAATCATCATTCCTGAAATACTCTTCCAGATTATCGTATCTCAACACTACATTACTGTACTTTCCAGTATTATCAGGAACAAGTATTTCAGTGATGCTGCAGCCGATATTGATTACTTTTACAGTCATATCACTGTCATTTTTCAAAGTGTATTCTATAATTCCATGATCGTTTTTATTATATGAAACTTGCATCCTCATTCTCCTTATTTTCAATATATCGTTGATTGAATTAATGATTCGACACCGTGAACCCGTTAAAACTTCAATTTCAGGTGGTCCATCCCTAAAATTCTATGAGTAATATAAGAAGCCGCTCCTAATAATATCGAATGTTTAACATTGGATGACAATTTGATTGAAATTTTCTGGGAAGACATTGAGTCCAGTTCGTTTTCCAGACCTTTCATAACCTCTGGAATCTCATTGATCAGCGGAGAGTTCAAATAAATCACATCAGGGTTAAATTGGACATTTACATTATGGAGCAGTAAAGCGATCATTTGAATGAACAGATTTATTTCATCAGTCACAGTCTCTTGACCCTCCCTATACATCTCACTCATCTCTTGGAGATCCAATTCTCCGTTCAGTTTCTTCCGCAGACGATTGATGATCGCTTCCTGAGAGTACATTTCTTCGATTTTCTTTAATTTATAATTCTTTTCATTTTGAAAATGGAATAATGTCCTTCCCAATTCACCCGCTTCCCCATTTAATCCCCGGTACAATTTCCCATTAATGATCAAGCCCGCACCAATACCTTTGTGGATACTGACGGCTATTAGATTACTGATCGTTTTCTCATTGAAATCCCGTTCGAAAATCGCAGATAAATTCGCTTCATTTTCAATATTAATTGGAACATCCGTTATCTTTTTCAACTCATCCACTATCGATACATTTTTCAAATCCAAAAAAGGACTATCTATTATATCTCTGTCATTGTCAACTATCCCATGTATCGACAGGGATATCCCCAGCAAACCGTTTATTGTTTTCTGTTTATCTTCTAAATCTATATTCTGCTTAATTGTACTTATTACTTCAGGCATGGTTTTTTCTTTAAATGTAAAAGAATCGACATTCATGATCTGTCCATCAAAAAAATTATACATCACTTCCAAATTGTTATAACCGATATCCATTGAGATGGTATAACCATAATTCTCATTGATCGCTAAAAGTATCGGCTTGCGTCCGCCACTTTTTGTACTTAGTCCCGCGCCTATCTCTTTGACAAAATGTTTGTTTTTCAGGTCATTTAATATATTAGTAACTGTTGCTTTATTCATATCCAAATTCTTGGCAATTTGGACCCTCGTGATATTCTCGTTATTAAAAATCTGTTGAAGAATCAATTTTGAATTTTTATCAAGTAATATTCCCTTTTCCATTTTATATCCCTTTTCTCTTCTAACTTGTTATTACTTCATTTTATCCATCATAACATGCAATATAAACTATTAATTTTCATATCAGCCATCCTATTACTTTCCAGAAGTTAATGACTGAATTTTCTTTCAATCATAACATTCTTTTTTAGAAAGCGTTTACTAATATAATCATAAGTGCTAGAATAGCCATCAAGTTGGTTAGTTTATATAAATTAACTAACTAAAATATATCACAAGCCTATCACAGGGGGTGGGAATAGTGACTGTTGAATATTTAGAAAGGGCAAAAAACAATCCGCTTGATGACCACAAGAGGAAAAGTATATCTCAGGGTGAAACACCCAAACTGAAGATGAATGAAAAGCTTGCGTTTGGAATTGGGGATTTTGGAGCGAACTATAGCTGGACCTTCATCGCTTCGTTCCTTATTATTTACATGACTGACATCGTAGGTATCTCTGCCGGAATTATAGGTACGATCATTCTGATATCCCGTATTACTGATGGTTTTACCGATTTATTCATGGGAACCGTGGTCGATAATACAAATACGAAAATGGGTAAAGCGCGGCCATGGGTTTTCTGGACGGCTCCAGTCCTTGGTTTATTAACCTTCATGCTATTCAATGTACCGGGAACTTTAGGCCAAACCGAGAAAATCATCTATATTTCAATAGTATATTTTCTGATTTCAACTGTTTTTTATACCGCGAACAATGTTGCCTATTCATCTTTGACTTCATTTATAACAAATAGTAAGAAAGACCGTGTTTCTTTAGGCAGTATCCGATTCATTTTTGCACAACTCGCCGTACTGTCCATCACTACTTTCACTACATTTATCGTGAGTGCATTTGGTGGCGGTCAGCAAGGCTGGACAGCAACGACAATCATCTATGCATTATTATGCGCCATTCCTTTAATGATCGCTGGATGGTTTGTTAAAGAGAGAAATGTCGCCAACAGAACTGATAGTAAAGGTACAAAGAAAAGAGTTCCATTTTTTCTCATAATGAAGGTTCTCCTGACAAACAAATATTTCATAATTACAATCACATTATACCTTCTCTGGTATTTGAGGCAGACGGATAATGCGATGAGAATCTATTATGCCACTTACATTTTCGATAATGCCGATATCATGGCTATATTAAGCTTGGCAACAACACTGCCTGCCGTCATTGGATTAATGTTTGCGCCGAAAATTGTAGAAAAGTGGGGCATCAGGAATAGTATTATCGCTGGATTGGTCATTTCACTGATTTCTTATGTGATGATGGCCGTCTTTTCCGAAAACCTTACACTCCTGACTATTGGTCTGATTATAAATGCGGTTGGTCTCGTCCCTTTTACTGCGGCATTGAGTGCCATAGTAGCAGACGTCGGAGATTTAATTTACTGGAAATCCGGTGTGCCGGTACAGGGATCCGTATTCAGTTTAACCAGTGCAGGGATGAAAATCGGTTCGGGTCTGCAGGTTGCGATTGTAGGATGGGCTCTATCCATGGGCGGCTATATTGCCGGAGCGAATATACAGCCCGAAAGCGCAATTATTGCGATGAAGGCAATGCAGATCTACTTTCCTTTCCTGATAGTAATAATTCTTATGATTATCACTTTTACACTGAACTATGAAAAATTCATACCTGCTGTCAAAGAAGAAATTCATATTGGGAAAGTGGGCGAAAACAGAACCAAAAGTCTGATGTAAATTTAAATATCCTGAAGGAGGAACTAAAAAATGTCATTTGAATATCATGTAGCAAAATCAGGATCCGATTCCGCAGAAGGATCAAAACAAAACCCGTTTCTAACAATCAATAAAGCCGCGTCGTTAGCAGTGGCAGGAGATAAAGTCATTGTATACGAAGGTGAGTACAGGGAATGGGTCAATCCACAAAATACCGGTTTAAGTGATTTCAGAAGAATTACTTTCCAGGCTGCAGAAGGAGAAAAAGTAGTCATCAAAGGTTCCGAGCAGATCAAAGCCTGGAAGCTGGTGGAAGATGGTATATGGAAAGTTGAAATACCGAATGAGTTTTTTGGAGATTATAACCCTTACATTGAAGAGATTTTTGGAGACTGGGTTGAAGTGAACGATGGGAAGCATCTTGGCGAAGTATACTTGAACGGCATGTCATTCTATGAAACAGACGCGTATGAAAAGTTGTTCAATCCCGAGATACGAAAAGAAGTCCTGGACAATTGGACTGAAACAATTGTACCTGTTAAGAACCAGGAACAGACAAAGTACTTATGGTTTGCCGAGGTGGATGATGAAACAACCACGATATATGCCAATTTCCATGACTACAATCCAAATGAGGAATTGGTAGAAATAAACGTCAGGAAACATGTTTTCTATCCTGAAAAAACAAACATGAATTATATATCAGTAAAAGGTTTCGAACTCTGTCATGCCGCCACACCATGGGCTCCTCCAACAGCTGATCAACCGGGTTTAATCGGAGCACATTGGAGCAAGGGATGGATCATTGAAGACAATATCGTCCATGATGCCAAGTGCAGTGCCATCAGTATTGGCAAAGAGATATCGACCGGCGATAATTTCAGCAGCAAGAGAAAGGATAAACCAGGATATCAATATCAGTTGGAGTCGGTGTTCCAAGCTTTACATTCCGGTTGGACAAAAGAAAATATCGGGTCACATATCATCAGGAATAATACTATATATGATTGCGGCCAGAACGGCATTGTTGGTCACCTGGGCTGTATATTCAGTGAAATATCCAATAACCGAATCTATAATATAGGCATTAAACGTGAATTTTACGGTTATGAAATTGCGGGCATAAAACTCCATGCAGCCATCGATACGCAAATATATGATAATTGCATTCATGATTGCTCACTGGGTGTATGGCTGGACTGGCAGACTCAGGGGACCAGAGTAAGCAGAAATGTATTCTATAATAATTCCCGCGACTTATTTGTAGAAGTCAGCAGTGGTCCATACCTTGTCGATAACAATATTTTAACTGCCGACTATGCACTGGATAACCATGCCCAGGGCGGAGCTTATGTAAACAATTTGATAAGAGGGGAAATGGTCCACAGAAAGATGTTGGACAGAGCAACTCCATATCATTTTGCCCACAGTACGTTTGTCTCAGGCTTTGCTCCGGTTTACGGAGGAGATGACCGTTTTTATAACAATATATTCATCGGTGACAAAAAATTGTCCCAGGTTGGGACTGATCACTATGATGGATATCCGGCATCACTGGATGAATATATTGAAGCAGTGTCTCAGGAAGAAGGGGATCATCAGGCATTCCATAAAATTAACCAGCCTGTTTTCATAAATAATAATGCCTATTTAAACGGCGCCTCATCTTTTGATAGAGAACAGGATAATTATGAAAATGGAGACTTTGATCCTGAACTTACTATTGTCGAAGATGGAAATGAAGTACTGCTCCACATTAAAATGCCTGAAGGCTTTGACGAGATATCAGGAAAAGTTTATGGAACTGAGAATTTGGAAAAAGTTCGGCTTGTAGATCAGGACTTCACACAGCCAGATGGTCAAAAATTAGTTATAGATCATGACATACAGAACAAGAAGAGATCAGATAAATCCCACCTAGGACCTTTTGACGTTTTAAAGCAAGGTTCCTCTCAAATTAAGATCTGGGGATGAATTTAAAACACGAAAAGCGTGCTTTGCGGTTTATGCAAGACACGCTTTTTAATTTTGTCTCACTCTCTATAATGGTTACATTTTTCATTACAAGGAAATATTATTTTGACGATGTAGAAATGACTTTGGCAGTCGGAGTTATCGAGGATGACAAGTATGTTTCAGTCAGATGGACATTTATAGCGAAATATAACGGAAAAATCAAAGATTACTGGGTTTCTTCTGATGGTATCGATCTTATGAAACAATTGGGGATGTTTTGATAAAGCGGGATTGATAAAATTTTTGGAGATATTTTACGGAAAATCGATTTCGGAGCCGGACAAAAGAATTACAATCACGTCAATATTATCCACCGGGAAATATAAAATCTCAATTGGGAACATATCAAAGTGAAAATTTTAAAATCAAAAAATCCCTCCCGCCAATACTCCGGGAGGAGACCTCTGGTTCTATGAATATATATCAAGGTCATTCTCAATAAACACTTTCTCGATTTCTTCCAGTCTATTGTCCATGAAGCTTTTTAACTTTGATTCTATTTCCTGCATCATCTGCACCGGATCATTTTCTCTGCCTTCATCATGCTTGTAAATATCAGTCAGGAACATTGAACAATACTGAGGGGAAAGCCGTTTACTCAGCCTTTTGAATGTCGATGGGTGATCCAGGGCTGTTTTATGCAGTCTTTCCCGATGTTCGCTGTCTCCCGGTCCGATGACCAATTTCAAGAACAGCTTATCTTTGAAATTTATAAACTCAAATAACAGGATGCGTCCGGATTCCGTCCATCCTTCAGATGTCTTTGCGACATGTTCATCCAGCCTCTTTGTTGTGAACCTGATACATTGTTTATTACTATGATCCGCAATCAAATCCGGATGACCGTCAATGAATTCAAGCAGTTTATCATGGATACTTTTGTAGATATCAGGTTTATATTCGAATCTCAGATCCAGCGCCCGCTTGTGCTTAGAATAGATATCCACGCAGATTTTTTCCAGTTCCTTATCTCCCACAATGTTTCTCCTTAGTATACTTAAATATTGTTCAATGAATATCAGGCTTTCTTTACTCATAGCTTGTCTTCTTATCTTCAGAATCGACTCCAAAAACTCCATTATTTTCTCATAGCTCAAACTCAGCCAGTTATCAGTATCACTTGCATCGTCACCTTCCGGTGTCAGATATATGTAGAGCTTCGTATAATCAGGAAATTCACTCTCAATGATTCTTCGGTATTTATTCAGCTGGTGGCTCGATTCTTTGCTCCATATTTTGTTTTCTATGACTAGTACAAATTTATTGGACTTGGAAATTCCCAAAATATCGATATTCGCCCATTCTCTCCTGATAATCATGTCATTGAAATCCTGGAGCAGGATCTCCAGCGGCTTGTAACTGATTGCCGGTTCTTCCCGCCTGTCATGTTTCACACAATGATGGATGACTTTCTTGATGAACCTGTCGTCGAAATTGTGATATTCCGCCGGATTAAGCAGCCAGCCTAATACATTGCTGTGACGAATCTCCTTATGTATGATTCCCAGGACTTCGAATGCATTGTATCCGGACTCACGTTCTTCCAGTTTATCGAGATTATCAATATCCTTGAGATATTCCTGCTGGGCCTGCCTGTATTTCTGATATTTTAAATGCTCCATCCGTTTCACCCTCCCTC
>CAYTIR010000056.1:0-14810 GCA_964437955.1 uncultured Staphylococcaceae bacterium | reverse complement strand
GCCGGAAGAATTATGGGTACAAACAGTATCATTGCCGGAATCGCATCCATGAATGTCCCAATGATCAGGAAGAATCCGATTATCAGCAGCAGGAACACCCATTTAACTGAAATGTTATCAGCAAAGAACGACTGGGCCAATGACGCAAGCTGATAGTAGCTTAATAGCTCACCGAGTGCACTTGCTGTGGCCAGTGCGAACAGGGACAGCGCACTCAGGGACAATGTATCGAAAATGATTTTCGGCAGGTCCTTTATTTTCAGGGTCTTGTAGTAGAACATGCCGATTAACAGGGCGTATACTGATGCGATTGCCGCCGATTCAGTCGCCGTGAATATACCGGTCATTATCCCGCCGATAATGATGATGATTGTTAACAGTGCCGGGAATGTATCCAGCAGTTTTTTCATCAGTTCCTTGAAAGGTACTCTTTTGAAAGTCGGATATCCTTTTTTCACAGAAAGGAAATATATGAATATCATCATGCCGAGTCCGATAAGTATACCAGGTATGATTCCGCCGAGGAACAACGTTCCGACGGAGGCGTTGGCGACGCCAGCGAATATGATCATCGGGATACTCGGCGGTATGACGACACCGATGGTGGATGATGCCGCAGTAACCCCTGTGGCGGTCTCTTTGTCATAACCATTCTTAAGCATGCTTGGAATCAGTATTTTCCCTGTTCCTGCAGTATCCGCCTGGGCCGCGCCTGAAACGCCTGCAAACATCATTGAAACAAGTACGTTGGCCTGGGCGAGCCCCCCTTTCAGCGGACCGACGATTGCCAGCGCCAGATCGATCATCTTTTCTGAGATCTTCCCGGAATTCATCAAGTTTGCAGCAAGTATGAACAGCGGCACTGCGAGCAGTACGAATGAGTCAAGCCCGTTGACCATTTTCATCGGTATGATCACTTCCGGTATATCCGGTATGGTCATCATGCCGAGCAGTGCCACAATCCCGATGACGAATGCGATTGGTACTCCGATAACAAGAAGTATGATAAATAGAGCGACAAGTAGATATCCCATCAGTTACTGATCTCCTTTCCATCCGTATTCTTAAGTTTAGTGACCGCTCTGATAATATGATTCAGAGAATAAAGAATCATTGTGATCGACATGACCGGCACCGCCAGCCACACAAAACCCATCTTGAATGAAGGCACGGTCTCCCATGTATAGTTCCAAAAGTGCTGCAGGAGCTGGAATCCATAAATCGTGATGAAAATATTGAAGGCTACCAGCAGAGCATCGATGAAAATATTCAAATATTGGCTGTTTTTCCTTGAAAGTTTCATCTGCAGAAAATCAAATGTAAAGTGTTCTTTATGATTGACCATCACTGCCGCTCCCATGAAGATTGCCCAGATGAAGGTGTAATTTGCGACCTCCTCCGTCCATAGAACAGACATCCCAAGATACCGGGTGATGATTTGCAATAGCGTGGCCAGGAAAAATATGACCAGAAATACAATACCCGCAAAAATCTGTGTTTTTTCTATTGTTTTAATCAGTTTATCCATTATCTCACCTCCGGAAATCATATTATTCCTCTTTAAGATTTCTAATCTCTTCCAATGTTTCTGTCATATCCAATTTTTTTGCGAGCCTGTCCTGGATTGGCTCTGCCGCTTCTTCCATTTCGGACGTATCCATCTGATTCACTTCCGCTCCTGACTCAATGGCGATATCCTTATATTCCTGATCCTGCTGTGCCACGGCTTCCCTTTCCGCTTCAACGGAAGCTTCGCCGGCCGACTTCAGTATTTTCTGTATTTCTTTTGGATATTCATCAAATCTGTTGCCGTTTGTGAGCAGGAACCGTGTAGTATAATCATGGGCAGTCTCCGTGATGTATTTTCCGTTTTTGGTTGTATGGTGGTTCTGCTGGACAAAGTATGGATAAGAGTTCTCGGATGAATCCACAACATTCTGCTGCAGCGCCTGATACAATTCTCCCCATGATACCGATGTTGGTATCGCACCTGTCTGTTTCCAGAAATCTGCAACCACGCCCGAAGACTGCGTACGGATCGTCATTCCGTTCAAGTCCGACATTTCTTCAAGCGGCTTTTTACCGTAATAATGTCTCGCACCTGCAGACCAGTAGCCGAGCATCTTAAAGTCGTTGTCCGATTTTTCATTGACCATCTCTGCAAATTCTTCTCCGATTTCACCATCCACAACTTTTTCCCAGTGCTCGTTGCTGTTGAATAAGTAAGGCAGTGCAAATAAATCAAATTCCGGAATGCCTGTCTTTGTCATGAAACCTGGAGATACCAGGACAACATCGGCAGCTCCAACGACAAGCTTCTGCACAAGTTCCGGCTCTTCAGTCCCGATCGTACCGGCATGTACCTCCACTTCGATTCTGCCGTTGGACTCTTCTTCCGCTACTTCCTTGAACTTCAACAGACCGGCCTGGTAAGGATTTTCGGTCGAAGTCTGGTTATGTGCTGCAATGATTTTAATCGGTTCTTCCTTCGTCCCCTCGGCGACATTCTCAACGTCCGAACAGGAAACGAGGGACAAACTGACAACTGATATGAGTATTCCCAGCATGAACTTTTTCATTTAATAAAACTCCTTTACTCCAAGTTAAAATGTCTGGCTTTGATTTGGTCTTTATCCGCATCTGCTTTTTCGTTCAAGTAGATGATCAAACCATCCAATATCAAATGCATGGACTGATCGAACTGATTGCCGAGCGGCTGTATGGTCGGAATATCATTATTCTTCGTACTGGCGTTTATGAATACAACTGCATCGTAAATTTCCCGAAATGATCCTTCCCCGTTAGCAGTCACCAGCGCAGTCCGTCCATGGAGCCGGCTGACTTTTTCAACCATCTTAGTGACGGATTGTCCTTTGCCCGATCCGCTCAAAATAATGAGAAGATCATTTTCCGCAAAAGCAGGCGTCGTTGTTTCACCGACAACAAAAACGCTGTACCCGCTGTGCATCAGACGCATCGCGATCATTTTCCCGACCAGGCCGCTTCTACCGTTCCCATAAATATAGATATTTTCGGCAGCTTCTATTTCCGCTGCGAGATTTTCGAGCTCATCTGCACTGACGGATTTACAAACCGCCTCAATTTCCTGAGACACCGTTTTCATAATTTCATTCATTTTCATGCTCTTTCACCGACTCCCTTTCTATTAATTCAGGCATGAATCTGTGAGTGCCTGGTTTGTAATATCCTTCATTGATCATTTCAAATAGAGTTTGTGCGGCCATTCTGCCTATTTTGAAAGATGGCTGTGCAACAACAGTAATTGCAGGATTGAAAAATTCAGCAAACTCAATATCATCTATGCTGATAATCGACAGATCACCGGGGATACTCAAGCCATGTGTCTTCACCGCTTTTAAAACCTCAAATAACGCAAGATCATTCGCGACAATCAGGGATTTGGGCAATATATTCCGCATTATGGCATCATCCAGGTCCCTTTCTAAAGTTTCCAGTTCTCCTGACATTACAAATTGGGACAGCCCATGTTTCGAGCACAATGCCTTATATTCATTCTGACGCTCTCTTCTCGGTGCAACTTCCGAAACCCGCTGCGAGATGAACCCTATTTGACGGTGCCCTTTCCCCTGCAGATGATGGAACGCAGTTTTTACTGCTGTTTCGTTATCCAGCATGAATGCTGGAACCCCGACTTTTTCTATGAATCGGTCTGCAAACACGAGTGGATATCCATCTTCTGCAAGCTTTGAAAATAAATCTTCATTATCCCATGTCGGTATGACTACCATGCCGTCTACCTGCTTTGCCAGGAGCATCTGAATATAGTTTTTCTCTTTTACAGGATCGTTATCTGAATTACAGACAATCACATGATATTTTTCACCATGGGCATAGTCCTCAATTGCCCGTATCATCTGTGTGGAAAAGCTATGTAAAATATTCGCGACGATGACACCGATCGTCATCGTTTTTTTATTCTTCAGGCTTTTGGCTACAGCATTTGGCCGGTAATTCAACTCCTCGATGGCTGCCGAAATCCGCCCTTTGGTTTCATCCCCCATCATTGTGAACCTTTCATTCAAATAATGGGACACGGTCGTTTTCGAAACATTTGCAGCCTTTGCAACATCATTAATCGTGACTTTACTCATAAGCTACCTCTAGAATTTTACTAAACCGTTTTAGTGAACCGGTTTAGTAGAGTATAAAATACATGGAAGCGTTTTACAACCTTATTTCGAAAATTCTGCTTTTATATGATAAACCTACGGGACAGACCAGACCTTAGGACTGTCGTACCGGTTTCTTATATTCTTCCAAAAACTCAAATACTGTTTCATCACTTAAATTTTCATGGACGCATTAGCTGTAATAATACACGAAGGCGTTTATTGCCATTTATTGATATGATGAAAAAAACAGTTTATGAATGGATGTGCATTTATTTGATGAAGAAGATGGATTTGAGCTATCTCCCTGAATACGAGGGAGATAACATATGGCTGAATGAAGATATTGAAGGATATCAGATTACGGATGCGGACATATATTTCAAAGATGATTATAAAGAGCTTTACCATTTACGCATTGCCAAATCCCGTTTTCATGATGGATTTGAAAGACGCCATGTGGTGAAAGTCCAATTCTTTAATTGTGACTTCTCAAACATGAGCTTCGATTCGTCCACTCTGAAAGATGTAGAATTCAATCAATGTAATCTGACAGGGACAGAGTTTTCCAATTTGAACATGAAATCCGTCTCTTTCAATGAGTGCAAGATGACGCTGAACAATTTTATAGAATGTAAGTTTGAAGATATTCATTTCAATGATATTCAATTTAAACAGTTGTACTTCAACCAGACTAAAATAAAGTCCCTGAACTTCACTGATTGCGCAATCAATGAGTTTGAAATATTTGATACACCGCTTAAAAATGTCGATCTTTCCAAAGTGGATTTTCGGGAGATTACAGTTCAGAAAGAGGACCTGGAAGGCAGCATCATCTCCGAGGGGCAGGCAGCGAAATTCGTGGAGTTATTCGGCCTGCGGGTAAAAAGGGAATAAAGTTGACTGTTTAATGATTCTGATACAAAATTAAGATAGAATGATCACTTGTTGTTAGTCACACAGTCTTTAAGGGAATAGCAGTATTAAAGTATTTGAAAAGAATAAGGAGTGGAATTTATGAACCAGAAACAGTTTGATAAAGTTAAAAACGGTAAAGGTTTCATCGCTGCACTGGACCAGAGCGGCGGCAGTACTCCAAAGGCACTCAAAGCCTACGGAATAATGGAAGACTCATACTCCGGCGAAGATGAAATGTTCGACCTTGTACATGATATGCGTACACGAATCATCACGTCCCCTTCATTCAATGCTGACCAGATTCTAGGTGCAATCCTGTTTGAACAGACGATGGACAGGAAAATCGAAGGCAAATACACTGCCGAATATTTAGCTGATAAAGGCATTGTTCCTTTCCTTAAAGTTGATAAAGGACTCGCTGATGAAGCAAATGGTGTTCAACTTATGAAACCGATGCCTGACCTGGACAGTCTGCTCGAGCGCGCAAATGAACGTGGTGTATTCGGTACTAAAATGCGCTCCAACATTCTTGAACCGAATGAGCAGGGCATCAAAGAAGTGGTAGACCAGCAGTTTGAAGTCGGTAAACAGATTCTTGCCGCAGGACTCGTTCCTATCATCGAACCTGAAGTGAATGTCTACAGTGACAACAAAGAACAATCTGAAGAAATTCTCAAGAATGAAATTGCCAAACATCTGGATCAGCTTCCGGAAGATCAGAACGTAATGCTGAAGCTCTCCATCCCTACCGTTGCCAATCTCTATAAACCACTCATCGACCATCCGCGTGTCGTCAGAGTCGTTGCCCTTTCCGGCGGATATTCCCGTGACGAGGCAAATGAAAAATTGAAGGATAACGAAGGGTTGATTGCCAGCTTCTCCCGTGCCCTCGCATCTGATCTCAATGCAAACCAGTCCGATGAAGAATTCAATAAAGCGTTGAAGGATGCGGTTGATAGTATTTACGATGCATCCGTAAATAAGAAGTAGTTCTTTCCGGCATTTTCCCACATGGAGAGTGCCGGTATTATATTTTTTCATTTTTATGGTAGACAATTGTATGAGAATGATGTATAGTAACTTTAATAAGATTTTTAAGTACAGCAATATCTAATTCACATGTTACAAAGAGTAATCGTGACTAGTTCGGTACTTTTTGTAATGTGTGGATTTTTTTATTCCAGCGTATTTAAGATTATTATTAAATTTATTTTTGGAGGTCATTATTTATGACACAAGGTACAGTTAAATGGTTCAACGCAGACAAAGGTTTCGGTTTCATCGAAGTTGAAGGTGGAGACGACGTATTCGCTCACTTCTCCAATATCGAAGGCGAAGGCTACAAAACACTTGACGAAGGTCAAGCAGTAGAATTCAACATTGAAGAAGGTCAGCGTGGACCACAAGCTGCTAACATCGTAAAACTTTAATAATATTCTTAGGAATATAGATTTACTTTTAGTTAGACTGAAATAAGCCCGGACATAATTGTCCGGGCTTATTTTTATTGTGTCGATGTCGCCCGTATGGCGATAGTCAGATAAACCCTCAGATGGACGTCGTCGGCACAACGAAGGCCAGATAAACCCTCAGATGGACGTCGTCGGCACAACGAAGTCCAGATAACCCGCCAGATGGACGTCGTCCGCTCAACGAAGGCCACATAACCCGCCATATGGACGTCGTCAGCACAACGAAGGCCAGATAACCGCCCAGATGGACGTCGTCGGCTCAACGAAGTCCAGATAACCGCCCAGATGGACATCGTCGGCACAACGAAGTCCACATAACACGCCATATGGACGTCGTCGGCACCTTCTGCACAAAAAAACCGGGACTACCAAGTCCCGGTTTCCATATTAGTCTCTGATTTGTCCTGATCCTTCTACCACGTACTTGTAGCTAGTGAGTGCTTCAAGTCCCATTGGGCCTCTAGCATGAAGCTTTTGTGTACTGATGCCGATTTCTCCACCGAATCCAAACATTTCGCCGTCTGTGAATCTTGTGGAAGCATTGACATAAACTGCTGCTGAATCTACATCATTCAGGAAATTTTGGATAGTCTGATAATCCGTCGCCGCAATCACATCTGAATGTCCAGTGGAATATTCATCTATATGATTGATGGCACCTTCGTAGCCGTCGACAACCTTGATGGCAATCTCATATCCCAGATATTCCTGACTGTAATCTTCCTCTGTGGCCGCTACTGCTTCAGGAATCAGACTGCAGGTTGTCTCGTCACCATGAATTTCAACGCCCGCTTCCAACAATCCTTTACCCAGTTCAGGAAGCATATCTTCAGCTGCACTTTTATCGATCAGCAATGTCTCGAGTGCATTACAAACTGAAACTCTATGTGTTTTTGAATTGACGAGAAGGGCTTTTGCCATCTCTGGGTCTGCTGATTCATGAACATATAAGTGACAGTTGCCCGTACCTGTTTCAATTACCGGTACTGTCGCCTGTTTCAATACTGTCTGAATCAGACCTGCGCCCCCTCTCGGGATGAGACAATCCACGTATTCATTTGCCTTCATGAATTTAGCTGCAAGTTCCCTTGATGGGTCATTAATCAGTTGAACAGCTTCCTTAGGTACAGCTGTATCAGCAAGCCCTTCCTGCAGAGCTTCGATGATTGCTTTATTACTGTTTATCGCTTCTTTTCCTCCGCGCAATATCACAGCATTACCCGCTTTCAGACACAATGCCGAAGCATCTACTGTGACATTCGGACGGGATTCATAAATGATACCGATAACACCGAGCGGCACTCTTACTTTCCCGATTTTAAGTCCTTGGTCGTTCACCCACTGCCCATCATTCTGAGTCGTCGGATCAGTGAGTTTTGTCATCTGTCCCAAGCCTTCCTGCATGCCGGTCAGTCGATCTTCAGTCAATGTAAGCCTTTCGATCAATGCATCTGTCAGACCATTTTCTTTCCCATTCTCAATATCCATCTTATTTGCGGATAAAATGTTTTCTGCATTATTTTTCAATCCTGCAATCATTGCTTCAAGCGCTTCGTTCTTTTCTGTTGCCGACAGCTTTCTCAATACTTTCGCAGCCTGTTTTGCTTTAGTTCCAAGTTCCTCTATTACATCATCTTCAGTCAGTACATGCTCTGTCATATGAATCAGTCATCTCCCTGTATTTGTAATTCGGCTTCATTCTTCTTGAATAAAGTCCCTTCCTCTTCGCCATTGAGGATATCGAAAATAATATTCGGATTTTCTGCAGACGAAATGACCATGGACTTGTCATTCGACATCATTTCCTGTGCCGCCTTAAGTTTCGTCTCCATGCCGCCGGTAGAGAATACTGAGCCGGCACCGCCTGCCATGGAAAGTATATCAGTATCTATCTCATCCACATATGAAATTAAAGAGGCTTCCGAATTTGTGTGTGGATTGGAATCGTAGAGCCCTTCCACATCACTCATGATAATAAGCAGATCTGCATCCACGAGCTCCGATACTACAGCCGCGAGAGTATCATTTTCACCAAATTTCGTACAGTGCCCGGACTCATCCACTGAAACCGCATCATTCTCATTAATTATAGGAATTATGTTCTTATCCAGTAATGAATTGATTGCTGTGTTACAATTGTTATAAGAATTGGGATATTTAATGATATCCCTCGTCATAAGAATTTGCCCGACATACTGCTCGTAGTGCTGGAAAAAGCGGCTGTAAAGACTCATCAAAGCACTTTGTCCAACAGATGCCAGTGCCTGTCGTTCTGCGACTGAGGTCGGGTATTCCTCCATGTTCAATGTACTTGCCCCTACTCCGACGGCTCCGGAAGAGACCAATACAACTTCCTTTCCCTGCTGCTGTAAAGATGAGCAGACGAAAGAAAGACGATCTATTTTGTGATAATCCACCTCCGTTGGGGACTTCATAATGGAATTCGTACCGATTTTAATGACAACGCGTTTACAATCTTTTAAAATTTCACGATTCATCCATTTCACTCCTAATCACTAAAAGATAATGCTTTTAATTATACAGAATATAGTATATAAATCCACCTTATATCCCGGTTTATCGACTTTTTTTAAATAACTAAAACGTTTACATTGGTAATTTTACACTTTTTAGCTTTATCATACACTTTTCAGACAAATTTTTTCTCTAAAACCTGTATATACTAATCAATAAAAAAACCGGTCAATTTTGACCGGTTTTCTATATTTTATTTCCCATTTAAATCATCGTGAATCTCTGCAAATTTCTTCGCTGAATACTCACTCATACCTCTATCTTCCACATCTTCTACATAAAGACTCATGACCATATCTTTTTTATTCTGGTCGTAACCGATGAACCAGCCTGTTTCAGAGCCCCTTGACTCCTGGGACACTTTGTTTTCACTTGTACCCGTCTTACCCGCAAATTTTGCGTACGGACGCTCTGTATCATCCGGATGGTTTTCAGTAACAACAGCTCTCATGGCTTCTTCCAAATAATCGAGGTTGGCCTGACTGGTGATGTCTTCAACCTGAACTTTATCTTCTGATTCTTTCAAAATGCGCGGGGTGTAGACATCTCCACCGTTTATGATACCGCCATAGATGGAAGTGATCTGAATCGGTGAAATCATCAGTTCACCCTGGCCATATGCGGTATCGGCAAGGAGAATATCCCTGTCTATCGTTCCAGTATTGGAAACCTGGCTTGTGTAAATTGGGTAGTCGGTGTCATACACGTGTCCGATGCCCAGATCCTTCATTCCCTGTACGAATGTTTCTGATCCTAGTTCCATCGCTGTCTGGGCCATATAGATATTATCAGAGAATGTCAGTGCACGTTTCAGATCGAACTCTCCATCGATTTCATGGTAACGGTTCACTTGGTATCCACCCCATGAAGCGTCTTTCTGCCAGCCTTCCCCTGTAATATTTTTAGTTGCATCCTTGTCGAAGCCGTCAGAGTTCATCGCTATGATGGCCGTCAGCATCTTCTGCGTTGATCCCGGCGAAGTCGCCCGGTTGAATTTATTGAGCAATGGATTTTCCTCATCTTCATTGAGGGCATCATAGTCGGCCTGAGAAATGCCGAACATGAAATCATATGGACTTGGACTCGGATAACTTAGCGTAGCCAGCATGTCGCCGTTCTCCGGATCCATAGCCACACCTGCACCGGAATCTTCCTCAAGGTTCGAATACATTGTCTGCTGAATCTCTTTATCTATCGTCAGCTCAACATCTTCGCCATCCTCTGCTTCTTTTGAGAATAAAGATTCCACTTCCTTCCCGTTCTGATTCACAAACGCTACATTGTGACCGCGGGAAGGTCTGAGTTTTTCTTCATACAGTTTTTCGATGCCTCGTTTCCCGATCATGTCACCGGACTGGTATCCTTCACCCGCTTCAATTTCCTCTGCTGTCACTTCACCCACATAACCAAGCAGATGATACGTTGCCTCATCCAGTGCGTATTCCCGGGCAGGGGCCTCTGTCACAGACAGACCCTTTTCACTGAATTTCTGTTTTTCTTCCTCCGTAAATCGGTTCTTATCTTTTAAAGGGACAAACATACCGTCCCCGATCCATTTCTGATCAATCAGGTTTTGAAGGCTTTCCTCACTCATCTCAAGTGTTTCAGAAAGCGCCAGAATATCTTCCTCATCCGTTGCACCTGCTGTAAACCCGACCGTTTCCTTCACACCGTTAAATGCCAGCTCCTCCCCGTCTTTATCCAGAATTTTCCCACGTTCGCCTGTGTAGGTATTTACTTTGAGCTGATTATCCGCAAGGCCCGGAAGGATCAAGTCCGGTGTCCATTCCACGAACCAGTCATTCTCTTCCTTATTATAGGAAAGCAAAATTTCATAGTCCCGCTTCAACTCGCCGAAGGCAGTTTCCATAGTCAGGTCACCTGTGAACTTCTTACGGTTTTTTTCAGTGTCCTCCTCTGATTCCTGGAGGTTTTCAATCTTGACGTCTTTTACTCCCAGTTCATTGAAAACCTGTTCATTACGGTTGACGACTTCTTCCTTGGAGTAGGATTTTTTCACATCTTCATTTATATAACTGTATAGCTCACCAAACTCTTTCTCCTGGAAGGCGCCGGTGAAACCATCGAGCGTCTCATCTTCAGATTTCTGAAGCAGACCGGAGCTCATCACAAAAAATATCGCCGCCACTATTACAACGACAGCCAAACCTATCCACATTATTCTTTTTTTCACTGTCTCACCCTAACATTAAATTTAAGATTAACGTCATTATACAGAAATTCTTCTAGTCCTGATATCAATTACCCTTTCTGGTAATGAAATTTAAAATCATACCCAGTACCCATTACAGCAGAACATATTTGACCTATCATTAAATTTAGCTTACCATTTAAATATAAGAAATTGATAAGAGCGCAGCACTTTTTGATTTTTATAAATTAGGAGGTAATTACTATGGCATATGTAATTCTTCAGCCTTGCATGGAAGAGAAATCCGGAGATTGCGTTGAAGTTTGTCCTGTAGATTGTATAGAAGAAGGTCCGGATCAGTTCTACATCGATCCTGAAATCTGCATCGACTGCGGTGCGTGCGTCACTGCATGTCCAGTAGATGCGATAGTCGAAGAATACGAAATGACACCTGAAGACGAACCATTCCTCGCAAAAGCCGAGAAATTCTACGGAATCAAGTAATAAAAAAGTGGACCCCCTCAAATATAGGGGGTCCACTTTTTTATTCTAATTTCCTGACTTTTTGCTCATTGCCCTCTTCTCACTTATATCCACCAGTCTGGCACCGGTCAGATCTCCTGTGATGTTCAGCGAAGTCGCGCCCATTCCTATGATCGCATCGACTCCTGCAACCATCGCAACTACTTCCAAGGGCAGACCTGCCTGGGTCAATACAATCGAAAGGGCAATGATGCCCGCTCCCGGAACCCCTGCTGTACCAATGGAAGTCAGTGTCGCTGTAATGACTATCATCAGCATTGACGAGAGTGAAAGTGTTTCACCTGCTATCGTCGCGGCGAAAATCGCGGCGATGCCGAGACGTATTGCGGCACCATCCATATTGATTGTCGCTCCAATAGGAATGCTGAAAGATGAAACCGTATCGCGTATTCCTGCTTTTCTGGCAGATTCCAGAGTCACAGGCAATGTGCCCAGACTGGAGGCAGTAATGAATGAAACGGCCATTGCCTCCCGGATATCTTTGAAAAATTTTATGACCGGTACTCTGAACAAGAGCAGCAGTACTGTATATATCGCCAGCAGGTGGAATATAAATGCGCCATATGAAACAAGTGTCAGTGCGATCAGTGATCCCAGTACTTCCAGGGACTGACTGCCGAAAGTCGATGCCCCGATTCCAAAAACACCAACCGGAGCATATTGCAAAATGCCTTTCAGCACTTTCATCGTCGCTTCCGTTAGAGCATCAGAAAAATCGAACAGCAGATTCCCCAGACGTTCCATCCTGTCATCGTCACTATATCGCATGAAAGAAATCGCAAACCCAAACACCAGGGCGACAAACACAACCGCGAGAACATTGGTCTCCGCAATCGCTTCAACGATATTACTTGGAACGATGTTAAGCAGGGTGTCTACAAATGAAGGTGCCTCAGCCTCCTCAACCTTTTTGTCTCCAAGTGTTACATTCCTGCCCGGATCGAACACGAGGGAAAATAACAGTCCGATGATCACGGCAAAAGAGGTCGTCAGAAGATAATAAATGAATATTTTACCTCCGACCCTCCCAAGACCCGCCGGATTGGATTTATTGGCAGCTACAATCAATGTAAATAATATAAGTGGAATGACGATCATCTGCAGCAGATTCAAAAATAATGTACCCAGCGGTTCAAACACACCTGCTGAAGGACCCATGATAATGCCTGTGACGATCCCCAATATGAAACCGGCAGTCATTTTCACCAGCAAAGGGATTTCTAAGTATTTTTTAAATAATTTCATAATATTCCTCTTCAAGTATGACATTTACATATAGGACTTTTTTAGTTATACCCTGAAATGCCACCGGTAATTTCAATATGTATATTTTTAACAGACAAAACCTACGGCATTCCGTTTTCACCGGTGACCAGTCTCTCAAAAGATGGTAATCATGACAAGAAAAAATAAAACGGCACAATCGTTACTTTTTTGCTCACCTAAGAGATTTTTTATCAGTTCCAGAGATTTTAGAAATGATTCAGAAATTAATCAGATTCGATTTCAAATAAAAGACCTCTCAGAAGTCTTCTGACTTTTGAGAGGTCTCTGATTTAGGCTAACAAATTTTTAAAATAATCAAGGTGGTCTTGCATCTTATAATGGTACTGACCGGGTGTTACATCATGCCCGGCATACCGCCCATGCCGCCCATGTCTCCGCCGCCACCGCCGGCATTTTCTTCCGGCAGATCAGCAACGACTGCTTCAGTAGTCAGGAACATTGCTGCAACGGAACCTGCGTGCTGCAGTGCGGAACGTGTTACTTTTGTAGGATCCACAATACCTGCATCGATCATATTCACCCATTCGTCAGTTGCCGCATTGTACCCAACTCCGACATCTTGTGTTTTCAGCCTTTCAACAACAACTGAACCTTCAAGACCGGCATTTTCAACAATCTGGCGGATAGGTGCTTCAAGTGCTTTAAGAACGATGTTCACACCTGTCTTGACATCGCCTTCCGCTTCAATCTCTGATACTTTCTGGTGTACTGAAACAAGCGCTGTCCCCCCACCGGATACGATACCTTCCTCTACTGCTGCACGCGTTGAGTTGAGTGCATCTTCAATACGGAGTTTACGCTCTTTCATTTCAGTTTCACTTGCAGCACCGACTTTGATCACTGCCACACCGCCTGAAAGTTTAGCCAGACGTTCCTGGAGTTTTTCTTTATCGAAGCTGGAAGTCGTTTCTTCGAGCTGTGCTCTGATCTGGCCGACACGTGCTTCGATGTTGTCTTTTTCACCAGCGCCCTCAACGATTGTCGTATCATCTTTGGACACGTTCACTTTGGAAGCTGTACCGAGCATATCGATTGTTGTATCTTTAAGATCAAGTCCGAGGTCTTCTGTCACGACCTGGCCGCCTGTAAGGACTGCGATATCTTCAAGCATCGCTTTACGACGGTCACCGAACCCAGGTGCTTTTACAGCAATGGCTGTAAACGTACCGCGCAGTTTGTTCAGTACGATGTTTGCCATCGCATCACCCTCTACATCATCAGCAATGATGAGGATCGGACGGGATTGCTGAACTACCTGCTCAAGGAGCGGAAGGATATCCTGGAAGTTTGAGATTTTCTTATCTGTCACAAGGATATAAGGATTATCAAGGTCTGCAACCATCTTTTCGGAATCCGTTACCATGTAAGGTGAAGTGTAGCCGCGGTCGAACTGCATACCTTCAACCACTTCAAGCTCAGTTTTGAACCCGCGGGATTCTTCGATTGTGATGACACCGTCCTTGCCGACTTTTTCCATCGCTTCGGAGATGTACTCACCGATTTCAGGATCATCTGAAGAAATTGCTCCTACCTGTGCAATGGATTCTTTATCCTGTACAGGACGGGAAATGCTCTGAAGTTCCTCCACTGCTACATCGACTGCCTTACCGATACCTGTTCTGATTCCAACAGGGTTGGCACCGCTTGTCACGTTTTTAAGACCTTCCTGAATCATTGCCTGTGCAAGTACTGTAGCTGTCGTCGTACCGTCACCAGCAATTTCATTCGTCTGATTTGCAACTTCAGCAACCA
>CAYTIR010000055.1:0-14921 GCA_964437955.1 uncultured Staphylococcaceae bacterium | reverse complement strand
CTTTTGTTTCTATATCCGGCCGCTGCACTTTGATAGCGACGGTTTCACCGCTTTTCAGTCTGCCTTTATGCACCTGTCCGATGGATGCGGATCCCAGTGTCTTTTCATCTATATATTCGAATATTTCATCCTTTGTTGCACCGAGTGCCTCTTCAATGATTCCAACGGCATCTTCGAAGGGGAACGGCGGCACATTATTCTGCAGCTGTTCCAGTTCTTTTATAATGTCTTCCGGAACAAGGTCCGGGCGTGTACTGGCAATCTGTCCGAGCTTGATGAATGTAGGTCCCATTTCTTCAAGGAACAGCCGGATACGTTCGCCTCTTGATTTCTCCTCGTTCTCACTTTTGCCCTGCCGGAGCAGTATCCTCTTCGGCAGGGAGACCATTTCATCGAGTGCCAATTCTTCTACAATGAAACCAAAACCCGACTTGGAAAATGCAATCGCAATTTCCCTGTATCTTTTGATATATTGGATCCTTTTCTCGAAAATCATATTGACCTCCCGTTTCAGGCGTAATGTACCATTCTCCTTAATTACAGTATAACCGCTGATGGGACATCCATCTATTGAAAAGCAAAAAGGTTTCCCGAAGGAAACCTTTGTCTACACGTTGACATGCTGGAAGTAGTTCTCATAAATTGCCTTTAGCGCTTTTTCTTCATCCTCTATTGGAATTGCGAACATCATGCTGATTTCTGACGCCCCCTGGTTGATCATGCTGATGTTCACTTCGTTATCACTCAGTGCACTGGTCGTTTTAGTGGCGATTCCGATATGCTCTTTCATGCCTTCTCCAACGATGACGAGAATCACCAGGTCCTCCTCGACATACAGATCTTCCGGTTCAAGCTTCTCTTCGATATCTTTTAAAATATCGTCAAGCTTCGAGTTGCCCTCGAATTGATTGGATCTGATGATGACGGATAGGTTATCAATTCCCGATGGGATATGTTCTATATTGATTTCATGGTCTTCGAGAATCTGCAGCAGACGTCGTGTGAAACCGATTTGCCTGTTCATCAAATACTTCCTGAGCGTAATCGATGTGAAACCTTCATCACAGCTGATGCCTATGACAGGCATTTCGGGAATGAACTTCCTGTCCGCAACAATTTTTGTACCCTCGACTTCCGGGTCATTCGTGTTCCGGATCATGATGGGTGTTTTATTCTTGTATAAAGGTTCAATGGCTTCATCGTGGAATACGCTGAAGCCTGCATAGGAAAGTTCCCGCATCTCCCGGTAAGTGATTTCCTTGATTGCATGCGGGCTGTCGATGAGTCCCGGATGGGCGGAGTAGATGAAGCTGACATCCGTAAAGTTTTCATAGAGCTCCGCATCCACACCGCGGGCTACGATTGCACCGGTAATGTCCGAGCCGCCTCGCGGGAAGGTGACAACATGATCTGATTCGGATACGCCGAAGAACCCTGGAATCACGAGTACATGATCTCTGTGGTTGAGTTTTGCCAGTTCATCATAGGATTCAGGCAGCAGCTGGGCGTTCGAAGGCTCATCAGTCACTTTGATCCCAGCTTCTTTAGGGGACATATATTTCGATCGTACGCCTTTTTTATTCAGATATTCACTCAGAAGCTGTGCATTGAAGTCTTCTCCGCATGACTTGAGGGCATCCAGCAGCCGGTGCTTGTCTTCTATATTTTCGAGATAATGGTTTAAAGTCTCGTTGAACCCTGAGAGCAGCTCTCTGGAAATGTCAAGATCATTGATGATCATTTCATACCTTTCCAGAATCTGATCCATTGCATCGTCTGTGCTGAGTCCTGTCACTTTATTGCCGTGAAGTGCGATGAGAAGGTCGGTCACTTTGATATCATCGCTGAACCTTTTACCCGGAGCGGAAACGACGACAATCCGTCTTGCCGGATCGCTTTTAATTATATTCGCCACTTTTTCTAATTGTTTTGCATCACAGAGGGAACTGCCTCCAAATTTAACTACTTTCATGATCGCTACACCCCGCATTGGAATTTTAAAACTAATAATACATCAAAAATTAAGAATTGTGTAGACATTAATTAAAAAACTTCTTGAATTTTTCAACTTTTCACTCTAATATGTTATCTTATACGGTAATCCAGAAACAGGAGGTCTAATGACAATATGAAAATAGCTTTACTTGGTTTGGGTACAGTCGGAACAGGTGTCGTCAATGTACTCGCAAACAACAAAGAAAAAATTGCCAGACTCACGGGTGAAACACCCACCATCAGCCACATCCTCGTCAATTCGATTGATAAGGACAGGGATGTAGAACTGGGAGAGGCGAAGATTACAGATGATATAAATGAAATCCTTTCGGATGGCACGATTGATATTGTCATTGAAGTAATGGGTGGTATTGAAGAGACTAAAAATAATCTGATTGCATTTCTTGAAAAAGGCATTCATGTTGTCAGTGCCAACAAGGATATGCTGGCAGAACATATAGATGAGCTGGTTGCGGCAGCGAATGAAAACAATGCTCAGCTGCTCTACGAAGCGAGTGTGGCAGGGGGGATTCCTGTCATCCATGGGATCGAGCACAGTTTGAACAGCAATCAGATTACCAAAGTGATGGGGATTTTGAACGGGACGACCAACTATATACTGTCTAAAATGACGATTGACGGTTGGGATTATGACAAGGCGCTGGATGACGCCAAGAATAAAGGCTATGCCGAAGCGGATCCGACGAATGATGTGGAAGGCATTGATGCTCAACGGAAAATAGTGCTTCTGTCCAGACTGGCATATGACAGGAAAGTGGATATAGGTGAAGTGCCCGTCAAAGGCATCAGCAACGTGGACATTGCAGATATTAAAAATGCAGCCGCTGCTGGTCTTACTTTGAAGCTGCTCGGTAAGAGTGAATTCAGGGAGAATGCCCTCTCCATCAGCGTTGAACCGGTCTTGCTGCCTTCGGATCATCAGCTGGCCGGTGTAAACTATGAAAAGAATGCTGTATTTGTAAACGGGAATGCAGTGGGGGAAGCCATGTTTTACGGTCCTGGAGCAGGCAGCCTGGAAACTGCTTCCGCAGTCGTATCGGATTTGATCAATGTAATCCGTACACAGAATGGAAATCATCAGAATTTCGCTCCTGAATCGGCGGCTGAAATCAAAACGGAAGGGAATGCAGGGGAATTTTACATCAGGCTGAAAAGTGAAGGGTCAGATGATAGAATTGAAACCGTATTGAACAACCTGTCCATTGGATTTAAACGGATAGAGACGGATACGGATTTTGTCATCCGTACCGGAAAAATCAGCAGTAATAAATTGGATGCACTGGAACAGGACACTGCAGTGACAGTTGAAGCATCATACCAAATAGATGGAGTTGAATAGAATGGTGAACTGGCAGGGACTCATAAAAGAATATACGGAATACCTTCCGGTGGGGGACGGAACACCGCGCCTCACATTGCATGAAGGGGACACACCGCTTATCCGTTTGGATACGCTGAGTGATAAATATGGTTCTGAAATCTATGCGAAATATGAAGGGGCGAACCCGACAGGGTCATTCAAAGACCGTGGAATGGTCATGGCTGTGGCAAAAGCGAAAGAAGAAGGTGCGGATACTGTAATTTGTGCCTCAACAGGCAATACATCCGCTTCTGCTGCAGCATATGCTTCGAGAGCGGGTCTTAACACGATTGTTGTCATACCTGAAGGGAAGATTGCGCTGGGCAAACTGGCGCAGGCAATGATGTATGGCGCTAAGATTGTTTCCATTGAGGGAAATTTTGATGAAGCACTCAAAATCGTCCGCAGGATTGCAGAGGATAAAAAGGAAATAGAGCTGGTCAACTCGGTCAATCCATACAGACTTGAAGGCCAGAAGACCGCGGCGTTTGAAATCGTGGATGCTCTCGGCAAAGCGCCTGACTATTTGACGATTCCTGTGGGGAATGCCGGAAATATTTCAGCATACTGGAAAGGCTTCAAAGAATATAAAGAGCTGAAAGGATCCGACCTGCCCAAAATTTACGGTTTTGAAGCAGAAGGTGCGGCAGCGATTGTGAATGACAAGGTCATTGAACAGCCGGAAACGGTGGCAACAGCAATCCGCATCGGGAACCCGGCAAGCTGGGATCTAGCAGTAAATGCCCGGGATGAGTCGGGCGGAATGATCGAATCCGTCACTGATGACGAAATCCTTGAGGCTTATGAATACCTTGCCGCGACAGAAGGTGTGTTTGCAGAACCCGGATCAAATGCAAGTGTTGCAGGCATGCTCCGCTCTCTGGAAAACGGTAAAATCGAAAAAGGTTCCACTGTTGTGACGGTGCTTACAGGCAACGGACTGAAGGATCCGCAGACTGCCATCGATCAGATCACTCAAAAACCTAAAGTGTTGCCGAATGATGAGCAGAAGATCATAGAATATATTGAAAGCATTACTGAAGATGGCAACTCACCAGTTTAAAGTTCCGGCAACCAGCGCAAACTTAGGCCCGGGTTTTGATTCTATCGGTATTGCCCTTCAGAAATTCCTTTTCATCGAAGCATATGAGAGTGATGCATGGCAAGTAGTTTTTAATGATGAGTATTTAAATGTATTACCGTCTGACGAATCCAATCTGGTCATCCGGACGGCGATCGCCACTGCTGAAAAGTATGGTGCTGTTATGCCGACGGTCAAAATTCATATGGGCAGTGAAATCCCTCTGACCCATGGTATGGGCAGCTCGGCTTCTGCAATCATTGCCGGCATAGAACTTGCAGACCGATTCTGCGGGCTGGAGCTGAGCGATTTTGAAAAAGTGTTCCGTGGCAGTGAAATAGAAGGACATCCCGACAATGTTGGTCCTTGTGTGACCGGCGGTCTTTTCGTCGGCTATTTTAAAGATGGTGAGCTTTTCTACAATACGCTCGACCTTGAAGGTTTCGAAATCATCATGACCGTACCGGAATATGAAATTGATACGAAAGAAGCAAGGCGTGTGCTTCCCGAAGTATATGAAAAACAGGATGCTGTCGATCAGAATGCAATCAATAATGCACTGCTGATGGCCATGTTTTCAAAAGATTTCAAATCGATGGGACACCTTATGATGAAAGACCTGCTCCATGAACCATACCGAAGACAACTGATCATGGAGTATGATGCTGTGAAGGAAATCGCACTTGAAAACGGCGCATATGCTACAGTCATCAGCGGAGCGGGACCGTCGCTCATGACACTGTGCGATGCCGGGAATGCAGAGAAGGTCCTTGCTGCGCTCAAGTCCGTGGACAGCTGTCACCATGAACGCATCAAACTATATAAACAGAAATAGAAAATCCCGCAAGATGCAGTCGATCGGACTCCATCTTGCGGGATTTGTATGTGTTGAATGATATATTAATTGTTATATTTCTTAACGACTTCGCCAAATATATCATATGAGCGTTTTTGCGCCTCTGTGTCATAAATATAGCTGACAGCCATGATTTCATCCACGTTGTACTGACTCTGGAACAGTCTCAGCTTCTCGAGCACTGTCGCTTCACTGCCGAGCATTGCCACGGGAAACCTGCTCTCCACTGCCTTTTTTTCATATGGAGACCACAATGGCCCCATATCATCCACAGGCGGCTGAAGTTTTTTGCGGCCGCCGCGTATGACGTTGAGGACGAACTGTGACATTGTCGTGCTCAAATATTTAGCCGCTTCGTCCGTGTCAGCACAGATGACATTCAGACAGGCAATCTTATAAGGTTTGTCCAGTTGTTCGGAAGGTTCGAATTCCGCTTCGTATATTTTGAAGGCATCCTCCATCTGTCCCGGGGCAAAATGTGCCGCAAAGGCATATGGAAGACCGAGACGCGCAGCGATATGGGCTGAATCCGTCGATGAACCTAAAATGTACATCGGGATGTTTGTGCCGCGGCCCGGGAAAGCCACCACCTGCGTTTCACTGTCGGATAGATAGTTGCGGATTTCCTCAACCTCCGAACCGAAAGTATATACCCCGTCATGGTTATTTCTTCTGATGGCGGCAGCCGTCCTCATATCCGTGCCGGGTGCCCGGCCGAGACCGATATCGAGTCTGTCGCCAAATATCGCTTTCATCGTTCCGAATTCCTCGGCGACGATGAGTGGTGAGTGGTTCGGCAGCATGACGCCGCCGCTTCCCACGCGTATATTATTAGTGTGGTGGAGTATATGATGAATCAGCTGTCTTGTAGCTGAAGAAGCGATGGATGTTGTGTTGTGGTGCTCTGCGACCCAGTATCTTGTGTAATCAGAGTCATCAACATGTTTCGCAAGATCGATCATGTCACTGATTGCATCGCCCACATCGCGTCCTTCGCGTACAGGGACAAGATTGAGCAGAGATGCGGATAATTTCTTAGGCATAAGTGGTTTTCCTCCTTTTCAATGATAATTATCAGCCAAAGGATTTATTTTGTCTAATGAATGGTTTGGAAAGTATTAAAAATAACTGTTCCATGTTAAAATCATTTAGTGTATAATTAATTCTATTTAAAAAGTGGAGGGTGAATGAAAGTGGAAGTATATGCAGATTTTGCAGCAACGACACCGATGGACAAAGAAATCATGGAGAAAATGTTTGAGGGTATCGAAGAGTTCGGGAATCCATCAAGCATTCATAAGTTAGGCAAGCGTGCAAAGGCAAAGCTGGAAGCATCCCGCAGGGAAATTGCCGTGCTGCTTAATGCGCATCCTTCTGAAATCACATTCACCAGTGGTGCCACTGAAGCGAACAATCTCGCAATCAGGGGCATCGTCTCGAAATATGACCATCCACATATCATCACGACAGAAATTGAACATGCTTCAGTTCTGAACACGTACCGATCACTTGAAAATACTGCTGATGTGTCATACATTCCGGCTACGGAAAAAGGGGTCATGGATATCGCAGCCTTCAAGGAGGCGCTCAGAGAAGATACGGCGCTCGTTTCAATCATGCTTGTAAACAATGAAACAGGTGTGATGCAGCCAATATATGAAATTGGCGAGCTTCTAAAAGACCACGGGGCGAAATTCCATGTGGATGCTGTACAGGCATTTGGACATATGGGGATTGATGTGAAAGATTTTGGTGTCGATCTTCTCAGTCTGAGCGGTCATAAGATCTATGGACCGAAAGGCATCGGTGTACTTTACAGAAACGAAGATGTGGTTTTAAATCCGATAATTACAGGCGGTTCCCACGAGAAGGGTCGGCGCAGTGGAACGGAAAACGGTCTGTTCATCTATGCAATGGCCGAAGTGATGAAAAAAGCTGAATCCGAAAGAACGATGCGCAGTATAAAAGAGATGCAGCTCAAAGAGAAGTTCTTAAACGGGATGACACATGCCGAAATTCCTTTTGAGGTGAATGGTGATGTCAATCAGGCGGCCAGCCATATCATCAATATCCATTTCCCGTGGACGGAAACGGAGTTCCTGCTCACAGCCCTCGACATGGCCGGTGTATATGTATCCGGCGGCTCTGCATGCAGTGCGGGAACAGTGGAACCTTCCCATGTACTTGAGTCGATGTACGGTGAGGATGCACGTGTGAAAAGATCGGTACGGTTCAGTTTCTCCCATACGATGGAGGAACCGGAGATAGACGCACTCACCAAAGCGCTCACAGATATATATGAAAGACTATTTACAGAAAGTTAGATTTGAAAGGAATGTTGGAATTGGATAACTCGAATATTACCGTAGTTGTAGGTATGAGCGGAGGTGTGGACAGCTCCGTCACCGCAAAACTGCTGAAAGAACAAGGATATAATACGATCGGGATTTTTATGAAGAATTGGGACGATACGGATGAATTCGGCGTATGTACTGCAACGACAGACTATGAGGACGTGAGGCTCGTTGCCGAAGAAATCGGCATCCCTTATTACTCTGTTAATTTTGAAAAAGAATACTATGACAGAGTCTTCCAGTACTTCCTTGACGAGTACAAAAAAGGAAGGACGCCGAACCCTGATGTCATGTGTAATAAAGAAATCAAATTCAAGGCGTTTTTGGATCACGCGATGAAGCTTGGTGCGGATTATGTTGCAACAGGCCACTACGCACAGGTGATCCGTGATGAAGACGGTGTTAAAATGCTGCGCGGCGTGGATAACAATAAAGATCAGACTTATTTCCTGAATCAGCTGTCCAGTGCGCAGTTATCAAAAGTGATGTTCCCGCTGGGACACCTGAACAAGCCGGAAGTCCGTGAACTCGCAAATAAATATGATCTTGCGACTAAGGATAAGAAAGATTCCACAGGCATCTGCTTTATCGGAGAGAGGGACTTCAAAGAGTTTCTGAGTGGATATCTGCCTGCAAACCCGGGACGCATGATTGAAATGGACACGGGAGAGGACAAAGGCCGGCATGACGGTCTGATGTATTATACAATCGGACAGCGTCAGGGGCTCGGCATCGGCGGCGACGGTGGACCATATTTCGTTGCCGGAAAAAACCTTGAAACGAATGAATTATACGTCGTTTCCGGCTATGACAATCCTGCGCTCAGTTCTTCCAGCCTGGAAGCTTCCGAACTCAATCTGATCAACGAAATGCCGGAGAGTTTCGACTGTACTGCAAAATTCAGGTACCGTCAGGAAGATGTGCCGGTCACAGTGACACGCATGGGCGATGATCAGATCAAAGTGGGTTTCCATGAGCCGGCACGCGCGGTTACCCCGGGTCAGGCGGTCGTGCTCTATGATGGGGATGTATGTCTCGGCGGCGCGACGATCGACCGGGTCTATAAAGATTCCAAAGTATTGGAGTATCTGGGATAATGACGATTGAATATGAAACAATGATTAGGAACGGAAAAACTGAAGAAGCGATTGAAGCGATTTTTAAAGCAATTGAGCAAGAACCTGAAGAGGAAGCCCATTATATCAATGGCGGGAATATGCTCCATAAGACGGGCAAAGACGAAGAGGCGGAACGTTTTTTTCAAAAAGCGATTTCAATAAACTCAGGCAGTACGAGTGCGTTTTATTCGCTGGCCAATCTCTATTATGACCATGGACGGTTTGAAGAGGCTGTCCGCCTGTACCTACTGGCATATTCCAGGAATCCGGAGGATGCAGATCTGAACTTCATGCTGGCGATGTCCCATGTGCATCTCGGGCAGGCTGAAAAGGCGCTCCAGTTCTTCGAAGCATCCCATAATTCAAAGCCGGATGACCTCGTGATCAGCTTCCAATATGGACTGCTGTGCTGTCAGCTGGGTCTGTATGAACCGGCGGAAAAACTGCTCGGTAAAGTCATTGCGGAAGAGGAACATGCGGATGCAGAGTATAATATGGGGCTGCTGAAACTTATGAAATATGATGATAAAGATGCCGCCATCCGGCATTTTGAGAATGCAGCATCACTTCAGGCAGATCATCATCTTGCACACAATGCAATCAAAAAGTTAAAAGAAACCGAGTAAAAGGCATTTTAAGGAAAGTGATCCTGCATGGAACAGTCGACAATCTATGATGATATATATATAACAGGGGAAGTGGAACGCGTCATATTCATGAGTGAACAGACGCGTTTTGCTGTACTGAAAGTGAATATAAGTGAAACGAACACCCATTTCAATGATGAAGCCATTGTGACGGGTTATTTTCATGCCGTGGCTGAAGGCGATTCATACCGTTTTTCCGGTAAAATCACCAATCACTCGCGATATGGTGAACAGTTCAGTGCAGATTCATTCAAAAAAGAGCTGCCGAATACGGTAAAAGGGGTCATCCAGTATTTATCCGGTGATACTTTCCCTGGAATCGGGGCGAAGACCGCAAAAAAAATTGTGGATTCACTTGGTGTGGATGCCCTTGAAAAGATTTCGGATGATGCCTCTGTCCTTAAAAGTGTCGGAGGCCTGTCTAAAAGCAAGATTGAAATGATCCACCGAACGATCTTGGAAAACCGTCAGACTGAACAGTCGGTAATCAGGCTGACGGAACTCGGATTCGGACCGAGGATGAGCGCCAAAATCCTGAAGACCTATCAGGATGAGACGATGAACATCATAGAGAAGGAGCCCTACAGGCTGGTAATGGATGTTGAAGGTGTCGGATTTGCTACAGCTGATAAGATTGCGCTATCTTCAGGTATAGAGATGAATGACCCTGGGCGGCTGAAAGCCGGAATCATGTACGTGATGGAAGCGGAGGTCATGGGTGACGGCCATACTTACATCAAATTAGAACAGCTGATCGAGCTGGCCGACGGCCTTCTTTCCAAAAATGGGATCAGACATTTCAGTGATGACGAAATAAAAGAAGCGGTACAGACGCTCTCTGACAGCGATCAGCTGGTAGAATATTCCGGCCGCATCTATATTCCATCACTGTTCTATTCGGAATATAAATCATCCGAACAGATTTACAGGCTGATCAATGACCGGTCTGACATATCCATCAGCGAAGAAAAAGCGGGCGATATGGTGTCGGAAGTCGGTGAGCATTTTGGCATTGATTATAATATGAGACAGAAGGAAGCGATCATTTCCTCTTTGACTAAAAAGATATCAATCATCACAGGCGGGCCGGGTACCGGTAAGACGACGATTGTCAAAGGAATCATCAATGCCTACCATCGCCTGCATAAGCTCAAAGATTATGATGAGTATGAGGCTGATGAGTATCCAATACGCCTCATTGCACCGACCGGCCGGGCTTCAAAGAGGCTGAGCGAGACCGCAGGAATTGCAGCGTCCACCATCCACCGGCTCATAGGCTGGGGCATGGACACAGGCAAGGATGAAATCATCGATGCTGAAATCGATGCTGAACTGATCATAATCGATGAAATGTCGATGGTTGATACTTGGCTGTTCTATCAATTCATGAGGAATGTCAAACCTTATACGATTCTGGTGTTCGTGGGAGACCGCGATCAGCTGCCTTCAGTCGGGCCGGGGACAGTGTTCAAAGATCTCATTTCCTCCGATGTTGTTCCCGTGACTGAGCTAGATACCATATACAGACAAGGAGAGGGGTCATCGATAATCCGTCTTGCCCACCAGATAAAATCCCGGGAACCGATGAACATCACTGAAAAATTCAACGACCGCCTGTTTATTCCGGCGCGGGTAAACCAGATTCCGGACCTGATCGAGAAAGTTGTGGATAAAGCGGTCGGCAAAGGCTATGACATGCGGGATATCCAGGTGCTGGCCCCCATCTACAGAGGAAATGCCGGCATTTCGAAGCTGAATCAGATACTCCAGACGATACTGAATCCGGAATCACAAGACAAAAACGAAATTGAGTTCGGCGATGTTATTTTCCGTGAAGGAGATAAAGTCATCCAGCTGGTCAATCGTGCCGAAGACAATGTATTCAACGGAGACTCCGGCATCATCGAATCCATATTGTTCAAAGATCAGGACGAGGCGGAAAAAGATACCATCATGGTTGATTTTGACAGCATCCACATCGCGTATGAACGGAAAGAGCTGACGGAGTTATCCCACGCATACTGTACAAGTATCCATAAGGCGCAAGGAAGTGAATACCCCATCGTCATCATGCCGGTTGTAAAGAGCTACAGGCATATGCTGATGAAAAACATCGTGTATACAGGCATAACAAGGGCTAAGGAATCACTGATACTCTGTGGAGATTCAGAAGCATTTTATGAGTCATTGGAACGTGAAGGTGTAGAGCGTAATACATCACTTGAAGAGATGATCCATTCCCTTTTCGGCATCACTGTAGAAGAATCCGGAGACAGGGATCTGCCTGAGGATGAAACTGTGCTGAGTGAAGAAAATATGATGAAAATCCCTGCCATGATCAATATGGGGCAAGTCTCCCCTTATGATTTCAATTGACACGACGGTTTTAAGTAACTATAATCAAAATCAAGTAAAAGCTGAAAGATTAAATTAGCGATGTGCACTTTTTTAGAGACATTGTGGTTGGTGAAAACAATGATGCTCCCGTTAATGTGCTGTCTTTTGGTACAACGTGATAATACAGAAGTGATGGCTCCGGCCGTAACTTGGGTGGTACCGCGGTTTAGATCGTCCCATATTTTGGGTCGGTCTTTTTTGTTCCACAAATTCTAATCAGGAGTGATATATATATGAAAAAAAGAACAGGCAATGAGTTAAGAGATCTTTTTCTGGAGTATTTCAGCAACATGAATCATATGGTGGAGCCAAGTGCACCGCTTGTACCGATAGATGATGATTCGCTGCTCTGGATCAATTCGGGTGTAGCGACACTTAAAAAGTACTTTGACGGCCGTGTCATTCCCGAAAACCCCAAAATAGTCAATGCACAAAAAGCAATCCGTACAAATGATATTGAAAATGTCGGCTTTACTGCACGCCACCATACATTTTTTGAAATGCTGGGCAACTTTTCCATTGGAGACTATTTCAAAGAAGATGCCATTGAGTACGCATGGGACTTTCTGACAAATAAAGACTATATCGGCTTCGACCCGGATCTGCTCTATGTAACGATCCATCCTGAAGATGAGGATGCGTATAAGATATGGAATGAAAAAATCGGACTTTCTCCGGAGCGCATCATCCGGATAGAAGGCAACTTCTGGGATATCGGTGAAGGGCCGTGCGGACCGAACAGTGAAATCTTCTATGATCGCGGTCCAACGTATGAATTGGATTCTCCAGAGGAGGAACTGTATCCGGGCGGGGAGAATGAAAGATACCTTGAGATATGGAATCTGGTATTCAGTGAATTCAACCATAACAAGGATGGGTCCTACACACCTCTGCCTAAGAAGAATATTGATACGGGCATGGGGCTTGAGCGGCTGGCAAGTGTCATCCAGGATGCACAGACGAACTTCGACACGGATCTGTTCACACCTATCCTTAAGGCGCTGGAGGATATCAGCGGCAGTAAATATGGACATGATCCACATATAGATACTGCTTTCAAAGTAATAAGCGACCATATCAGAACGGTCAGTTTTGCAGTGGCAGACGGCGCATTGCCTTCGAACGAGGGCCGTGGTTATGTACTCCGCCGTCTCATCAGACGTGCAGTGCGTTTCAGTAAAGATTTGAATATCAAACGTGCATTCATGTTTGAACTGGTCGATACTGTAGCGGAGGTCATGGGTGATTTCTACAGCAATGTCGAGGAAAGAAAAGATTTTATTAAAGAAGTGATTAAAAAGGAAGAGGAACGTTTCCTTGTAACGCTGGATGAAGGCATTCGCATATATGAAGGTTTGAGGGATACAGCCCGTAAAAATGATTCTATCATTAGTGGTGAAGATGCATTCCGACTGTATGACACTTATGGTTTCCCGTATGAACTGACGAAAGAATATGCTGAAAATGACGGACTTGCTGTTGATGAAGAAGGCTTCATTGAAGAGATGAAGCAGCAGCGTGAAAGAGCGAGGAATGCAAGGAAATCCGGAGGGTCTATGCAGGTTCAGTCAGAAACGCTGTCGAACATCACAGCCCCGAGTGAGTTCACCGGGTATCATTCCAAGAAAGAAGAAGCCGTGCTGACACATATCATCAAAGATGACAACGCTTTGGATACACTCGGAGAGACGGGCACAGTTGAATTGATTTTCGACAGGACACCGTTCTATGCAATCAGCGGTGGTCAGGTAGCAGATAAAGGTACGATTGAGCATGAAGGGACAAAACTCGAAGTGACTTCTGTCTATAAAGCTCCGAATGGACAGAATGTCCATGTGGCCAATCTGCTCAGTGGAACGATTGACACGGGAAAAACATATACACTTACTGTCAATCGGGAAGAGCGGAACTTCATTATTAAAAACCATACGGCAACCCATCTTCTGCATCAGGCACTTAAAGATACACTTGGCGATCATGTAAACCAGGCAGGGTCACTTGTTGAAAAAGAACGCCTGCGCTTTGACTTCTCCCATCTGGAAGGTCTTTCAGAAGCGGAGATAAGGACAATAGAGGAAATTGTTAATGATAAGATCTATGAAAATCTGGATGTAATGATTTCCGAAATGCCGATTGAAGAAGCAAAGGCAAAAGGCGCAATGGCTTTATTCGGCGAAAAATACGGCAATATCGTGCGTGTTGTTGATATTGATGAGTATTCCGTTGAACTGTGTGGTGGTATTCATGTCAGAAACACTGCGGAAATCGGTCTGTTTAAAATCGTCTCCGAATCCGGCATTGGTGCAGGTGTAAGGCGTATTGAAGCTGTGACCAGCAAATATGCGGTTGCTACCTACAAGGAAAAGGAAGATATGTTGGAAGGAATGGCCGGTACGCTCAAGGTGAAGGAACATCAGGTGGTGAAAAAACTGAATGCCGTGCTTGAAGATTCAAAGGCATTGAAAGAGGAAAATAAATCCCTCAAGGCCTCCCGACAGGATGAAAAACTCAGCAATATAGATGAATTGGCAGAAACGATTGCTGATGTGCGTGTGATTTGCACTGAAGTTCCGGCAGGCAGTGCAAAAGAGCTCAGAGAAACAATGGATAACATAAAATCCAAAGCCCAGGATGCTGTCATTGCGCTTGCAGCTTCTAACGATGATAAGGTTTCTCTTGTAGTTACTGTTCCAAAAGAACTGACAGACAGAGTCAAGGCCGGAGAGATCATGAAAGGCATGGCAGCTGCTGTTGACGGAAAAGGCGGCGGCAGACCTGATATGGCCCAGGGCGGCGGAACCAGCCCTGAGAATATAACAATTGCGTTACAATTCGTAAAAAACCATATTAAAAGTTCATTATAGCCATAGAAAATGATATAATGGAATACAAATGTTAGTAGGATGGGAGTGCTGATTTTGAATCAATTTGACGAAACGATGAAGTTCAACGTTGAAGATACACAGGCACATGATGTCAAAGAAATACTCACAAATGTATACAACACTTTAGAGCAGCGGGGCTACAATCCTATCAACCAGATTGTCGGCTATCTTCAAAGTGGAGACCCGGCTTATATCCCACGCCATAAC
>CAYTIR010000054.1:0-15576 GCA_964437955.1 uncultured Staphylococcaceae bacterium | reverse complement strand
CCTGTAATAGCCGCCATTGGCATCGGTTTCATATACAGGTATTACAGACGTATACACCTGGGTTGGTTCGTCCTGCCTGTACCACTCCTGATTGTTATCTACTTGTTTACTCTGATCCCCCGGGTAATGAACGGGCAAGTGATATATGAAACAATGCAGTTCATGCCGCGGATCGGTATGAATTTCGATGTTTACATAGATGGCCTTGGACTATTGTTCGCCATACTTATATCAGGAATCGGGACGCTGGTCGTCCTCTACTCAATCGGTTACCTTTCGACGAAAGAAAACCTGGGTAATTTCTATATCTTTCTGCTCATGTTCATGACTGCCATGCTGGGCGTCGTGCTCAATGACAATGTAATAATGCTCTACCTTTTCTGGGAACTTACATCAATCTCAAGTTTCCTTCTCATCGCATTCTGGAACAGCCGTGACCGCTCGCTGTACGGCGCACTGAAATCGATGATCATCACAATGTTCGGCGGATTTCTTATGCTCGGCGGATTCATCCTCCTCTACCTGATGACAGATACATTCAGCATCAGAGGAATGATAGACGCACTGCCGATGATACAGGAAAGTCCACTTGCACCATTAGCTGTTGTTCTCATCTTGTTTGGTGCATTTACAAAATCCGCACAGTTTCCATTCTACATCTGGCTGCCGGATGCCATGGAGGCACCGACTCCGGTCAGTGCTTATCTGCACTCTGCCACGATGGTCAAAGCAGGTATTTATCTGGTAGCACGATTTACACCGATATTTGCATTCTCCAACCTCTGGATCTGGGCGATTCTGATTGTCGGCCTGTTCACAATGGCCTGGGCATCATTCAATGCCATAAGAAAAGACGACCTTAAAGCAGTTCTGGCATTCTCCACTGTGTCCCAGCTCGGCCTCATCATGTCTTTATTGGGACTTGGCGCTTTAAGTCTGGCAACAGGTGCGAATGACGAGCTGTTCACAGTTGCAGTCGTTGCAGCAGTATTCCATACAATCAACCACGCAACGTTCAAAGGAGCGTTGTTCATGATCGTCGGCATCGTCGACCACGAAGCGGGTACTAGAAGCCTGAAACGTCTCGGAGGACTTCTTACGATCATGCCGGTTTCATTTACAATGACGGTCATTACGGCCCTCTCAATGGCTGGACTGCCGCCATTCAACGGCTTCCTGTCCAAAGAATTGTTCCTCGAGGCAATGATTACCATTATTCATGCTGACTTTGGAGCGATGGCAAGTGTCGACTTCCTCATTCCCCTTGTTGCGATTGTCGGAAGTATCTTCACCTTCATCTATTCAGTTCTGATCATTTACGGAATATTCTTCGGCGAACGTACGAATGACACGCCGAAAGAACCACATGAAGCGCCGGTATTGATGCTGGTTTCTCCGGCGATACTCTCATTGCTTGTCGTTGTATTCGGACTATTCCCGAACGTACTTTCAGGGACAATCATCGATCCTGCTGCAATGGGGATCATGGACAGTGATGAACCGCTCGGCACCCATCTTGCAATGTGGCATGGTTTTGCCAATCCCGCACTTTGGGCAACGATAATCATTGTCATAATCGGAGTGGTCATGTTCTACTTCAAAGATAAATGGATGTTCATATACGACTATCACAAAGAATCATTTACACTCAATCACCTGTATGACCAGGGACTCATATACAGCAGACTCGGTTCACAGAAAATCACTGACGGCTATATGACAGGTTATATCCGTAACTATCTGGTATATATATTTGGATTCTTCATACTTATGGGCATCCTCACTATAATAAACACCGGTTTCCAGATTAAAACGGACAACTTTGCAGAGGTCGGCATACAGGAGATTATAATAACCCTTATCATCCTGATTGCCACTGCAGTCATACTCATTACCCGTTCACGCATGGTGTCCATCATAATGCTCGGAGCCATCGGATTCTCAATGGCGCTGTTCTTCGTCTTCTTCAGAGCACCCGACCTTGCCCTGACGCAGCTTGCGATTGAAACAGTAACCACAGCACTCTTCCTGGTGTGTTTCTATCACCTTCCGAAGAAGAGCAGGCACGAAGAGCGTATGAGATTCAAGTTTACAAATTTCATCATTTCACTGGGTGTCGCAGTAACCGTCATACTGATCGGTCTCGCTGCGTATTCCAACCGTCTGTTCAATCCAATCAGCGAATTCCATATTGAAAACGTCTATGACCTTGCGGCCGGCGGCAACATGGTCAATGTCATACTTGTCGATTTCCGTGGATTTGATACATTGTTTGAAACACTCGTATTCGGCATTGCCGGAATCGGCATTTACGCATTGATGAAACTGAAATTAAACAGAAAGGGTGAAGAGAATGAAGAGCACGCTGAAGAAGGCAGGGTATAGCAAAGTACAAAAACAGGTTCATGATGTTTTCCTGCAGTTTACTGCCAAAGTAGTATTCTTCATCATCATCCTGTTCGCATTTAAATTATTCTTTGCAGGGCACTATACACCGGGGGGCGGATTCGTCGGCGGTCTGCTTGCAGCTGCGGCAATCATCCTCCTGCTTATTGCCTATGACCAGAAGACTGTCGAAAAGATGCTGCCGGTAGATTTCAGGATCTTAATTGCAGTGGGGCTTACTTTTGCTGCTGTGTTGCCGACTTTGTCATTCTTTTTCGGCACACCTTTCTTTACACACCAGCACACATACATCGATGCCCCGGTCTTCGGCGAAGTCGCACTGCACTCTGCAGTGATCTTTGACATCGGGGTGCTGCTGACTGTTGCAGGTACAGCACTCCTCATCATCAAACTTATCGCAGAGGAGGATGATTGATGGAATTAATAACGATTATTTTAAGCGGCATTCTGATCGGTGCATCAGTCTATCTGATGCTTTCTAAAAGTCTGATCCGGATCATTATCGGTACAGCGTTGCTATCCCACGGTGTCCATCTTATGCTTCTGACGATGGGCCGGCTGAAAAGAGGCAACGTACCTGTGCTTGATCCCGAAGTGTCCTCCTACACAGATCCATTGCCGCAGGCTCTGATACTTACAGCCATTGTCATCGCCTTCGCACTTACAGCCTACATCCTGGTACTTGCTTTGAGAATGTATAAAGAGCTTGGCACCGACAATGTAGAAGAAATGAAAGGAGTTCCACATGACGACTAACGTACTTCCTTTATTACCGATAATGATTCCCTTTTTCGCTGGAATCATTATGCTTTTCATGGGAAAACGACCAGTGCCCCACAGAGTTGTCTCAGGCATTTCAGGACTCCTGTTGATACTTACAGCCATATGGATCGTCACGTATGTCTATAATAATGGCACCATTGTTACATTTATAGGGGATTGGGTGGCTCCATTCGGCATCAGTGTTGTCATCGATATGGCTTCCGCCCTGCTTTTATTGACAACTTCAATCATCACATTTGCAGTTGTCGTCTACTCTTTCCAGTCAATTGGTATAGAGCGCGAGAAATACTTTTATTATGTAATGATCATGTTCATGATCACCGGTGTAAACGGCGCATTCTCCACTGGGGACATATTCAACATGTTCGTATTCTTCGAAGTATTCCTGTTGGCATCTTATGTATTAATTACGCTCGGCGGATCAAAGATACAGCTCCAGGAAGGGTTCAAATACCTGCTCGTCAACCTGATATCATCCAACTTCTTCGTTCTCGGGCTTGCATACCTTTATTCGGTGACAGGTTCGTTGAACATGGCGGATATCTACCTGAAGCTTAAAGATTATGACGGCAGTATCATCATCATGACATTACTTGCGGTCGTATTCATGTTCGTATTTGCCACAAAAGCTGGTGTATTCCCACTGTACTTCTGGCTGCCCGGCTCCTACTATGCACCGCCGATGCCAGTCATCGCCCTGTTCGGGGCACTGCTTACAAAAGTCGGCGTCTATGCTATTGCACGGACCTACAGCCTTTTCTTCATCGATAATCAGGCGTTCACCCATCAGGCACTGCTGCTTCTGGCGCTCATTACCATCATTATGGGCTCCATCGGCGCAATCGCCTACAGTGATATGAAGAAAATCATCATCTATAATATTCTGATTGCAGTTGGAATCATCCTTGTCGGGTTCTCTCTGATGGACGAGACAGGCACCATCGGTGCAATGTATTACCTTATCCATGACATGATCATCAAAGCTGCATTGTTCATGCTGGTCGGGTTCATCTTATACCGTACTGGTGCCGCCGACTACGAGAGGCTTGGCGGTTTAATCAAAAAACATCCTGTAACCGGATGGATGTTCCTGGTTGCCGGGTTTGCGCTTGCAGGCGTACCGCCGTTGTCAGGATTCTACGGGAAATTCTTCATCGTACAGTCCGCTTTTGACAACGATCACTATGTGGCCGGCATCATCGTGCTGCTTTCCAGTCTTGCAGTGCTCGTATCCGTCATACGGATATTCATGAACGTATTCTGGGGGGATGATATGGACTTCAGTACTCTGAAGCCCATCAAGATGGATAAACTCCTCTTCTCATCCATAGGGCTCGTCATCGTATCCGTGGCATTTGGACTTGCAGCAGATTTCCTTTATCCATTCTTTGAGATGGCGGCAGTATCATTCCATGACCCGGCATCCTACGCCAGCTATTTAACGGAGGTGGAATAGATGCCATTACAAATATTGATCAACCTGCTCCTTGCTGTACTATGGATGTTCATGGGATCTGAATTCAGTGTTGCATCATTCACAGTAGGGTACATCATGGGACTTATCGCAGTGTTCCTGCTGCGCAGGTTCCTCCCCGGCTCCTTCTACCTTAAACGTGTCTGGTGGATTGTAAAACTGTTTTTCATCTTTATCATCGAGCTTGTGAAAGCGAATATTGATGTTGTCAAAATAGTATTAAGTCCGAAGATTGATGTCCATCCCGGATTCTATGCGTATCCTTGTGATCTTGAAGAAGATTGGGAAATTGTACTCCTGTCTTCCCTGATCACCCTCACACCAGGTACGGTCGTTGTTGCAATATCTGATGACCATTCGACGATATATATCCACGGAGTGGATATGAGGAGTGCGGAAGAGGAAATTAAAAATATCAAGATTGCTTTTGAAGACGTAATTAAAGAGGTGGCGAAACCATGAATACATTCCTTGACGTAGTCATCATATTCTCGATTATTGTATTAGCCTTTGCCATGCTCGGCATGGTATACCGTATGCTGAAGGGACCGACACTCCATGATAAGCTCGTCGCGCTCGATGCCTTCGGCGTACTGCTCATGGGAATGATCGCCCTGACTGCAATGATGCTCAAGACAACTTATGTGCTTGTCGTCGTTCTTCTGATCGGTATCATTGCCTTTGTCGCAACCATCGCATTCGCGAAATTCCTGGAGAAAGGCGTGATTATCCAATATGATAGAAATAATGATGAGTAGCATTATCGCATTCTTCATACTTGGCGGCGCCTTCTTCGGTTTCGTAGCAGCAATTGGCATCATACGCCTGCCGGATATGTACACGAGGCTCCACGCCGCATCCAAAAGTTCGACACTCGGCGTCATGATGATGATGACCGGTACTTTCCTGTACTTCTGGTACGTGGAAGGATATGTCGACACCGAACTGATCCTGGCGGTCCTCTTCATCTTCATTACTGCGCCGGTCGCTGCACACCTGCTCTCGAGAAGTGCCTTCCACGCAGATGTTGAACCATATCAGCTGACTATATTGAACGAGCTGAAACGTGATGAAACAGGGGCACCAAAAGATGATCATGGAAAAAGAGTGATCATCGAGGGCAAACGCAAGCCTGAACTTGAAGGCAAAGAACCCGAGAAATAAATTCATCCCCAATCCATTTGGATTGGGGATATTTTTTAACGAAAATAAAGGCCCCCATACGGGAGCCAGTGCTTCTGTATACTATTATCTCTTCTTCTTTACTGCCATCGTACATCTTGAGATGCAGACCAGATCTCCTGATTCATCGGTCAGTTCGATTTCCCAGATCTGCGTAGAGCGTCCCTGATGGCTGCATTTGGCCGTTGCAGTGACGGTGCCGTCCTGTTTCGTCTTGATGTGATTGGCGTTGATCTCCATCCCGAATGTAATCTCATCATCTGCAATCTGGCGGGCGGCGCCGATACTCGCTGCCGATTCCGCCAGGACGACGCTGGCGCCGCCATGCAGATATCCGTACGGCTGCAGCACTTTTTCACTTACCGGCATCTGCATCACCATGAGACCTTTTTCTTCGCGTACAATCTCAATACCCAGCAGATCGATGAGCCCCGGCATGCTACTCATGGACATCACGTGTTTCCAGGTATTTTATTACTGTATGGATCATCACGCCTGTTGCACCTTTGTCACCATATGGTGTACGTTTCGATACCGTTCCGGTGCCGGCAATATCAAAGTGCACCCACGGTGTACCGTTCGCAAACTGTTGGATGAAGCAGGCTGCAAATGAAGCTTTGCCCGGCTTCTCCACATGGTTCGTAAGATCTGCGATTTTTGAAGACTTCACATTCTTCTCTTCGATTTCCGTGATCGGGAGCTGCCAGATCTCCTCGCCCGTCTCCCTGCTGACTTCAAAGAATGGTGTAAGATATTCAGGGTTTTTATTCGTGAAAATACCTGTCCGCCTGCTTCCCAGCGCTGCTACGACAGCTCCGGTCAACGTAGCAAAATCCATGATCAGGCTTGGCGAATACTGTGATGCGTGGAATACTGCATCCCCCAGGACCAGACGGCCCTCGGCGTCCGTATTTTTCACTTCTACCGTCTGACCGCTGTATGACGTATAGACGTCGTCCGGACGCATGCCATTGCCATCGATCATGTTTTCAGCCAGTGCGATGACACCGACCACGTGGACCGGCAGTTCCATTTCACTCACTGCATGCATCATACCGATGACATTTGCAGCACCGCTCATATCATACTTCATTTCCGGCATTCCTGTCTTCGACTTGATGGAATAACCGCCCGTATCATATGTCACACCTTTGCCGACGAGTGCAATCGGCTTGTGGGATTCTGCATCAGGATGACGGTATTCAATGGTCACCAGTCTCGGTTTTGCAGCAGATGCTTTCCCTACGGCTGTAATCAGTCCATATCCTTCCTCTTCCAGCGTTTCATAGTCTTTCACAGTACCTGAAATATATTTACGGTCTTTGAAGATTGCTGCCACTTTATCCGCCATATGTTCAGGCGTCATTATATTCGGCGGAGTTTCGCTGAAGCTGCGCGCCAATGCGATACTGCTTCCGATCATGACGCCCCGATTGACATGTTCTTTGATATTTTCACTGCCTGTGATCAGCAATTCCGCAGTATCTGTGAATAAAGGTTTCCTGTCCGTTTTATACGACTCGAATTCATAGATGCTGATAACGGACATCAGACCGAGCGCTTCTCCCAGCTTATCTTTATCATACGGGAACGTCTCAACCAGCAATTGACCATCTGTCGTATCCGTTCCTTGTAAGTATTGGAACAGCCTGCCTAAACATTCCTGGATATCCGTCTGTTCCAGTTTGACGGCCTCCCCCAGACCGACGGCAATCACTTTCCGGTAATCCGTCTGGATTGTCACACCAGTGGTCGTCACCTTTCCAGGTTCTGTTGAAAGGACCTTCCCTTCAACACTTTTTTCCAACTGGCCATTCAGAAGTGTATTCACTTCCTCGAAGTTATCCATCTGCCGGAAGTCAGACGGCAAACCGATTATAATTGGTGCTTCTGTCACTACGTAGCTTTCGCTGTAGTTGAATTTCATGATTTCTCCCCCTTAGAACATCTGGTAGCCTGCTTTGCGTAGATAGCGTATTGTCATTCCTGCAAGGATTGTCCCGACAAGTCCGCTCGCCAGCATCAGAATATCTGCAGTATACAGATTCACCAGGTTGGTGCCCAGTGTGCTGAATGCCTCTTTTGTATCCGTAAAATATTCCGCCGTCGAAATGCCATCCACAATCATCAGCACGATAAATGGATAGACCCCGACCATGAGCCATGTCACTTTCAGTATCATGTTCAATAAAAAGCTGATGCCGTAGAACAGGACAAAGAACAGAAGCATGGAAATTACAAGTTGTACTATTGACATAAATCTGTTGCCTCCATATTAAAAAAAGCATGGGCATTGAATCAATACCCATGCCGATCTTATCAATTGATTTACAGGAATTTACCTTTGGAGTAAGCAAGCATCGGTCCGCCGATTTTGAGGACCGCTCTAGTATCGATGACACGCTTCATGAAGGCTGCTTTCTTGCCTTTGATTTCGCGTCCCATGACGATGCCGATTCCGTCTTTGGATCCGAGGGAACATACAGTTCCTTTATCATCGTAGGTGAATGGCTCTTTCTTTTCTCCCTTGAGCGTAAGCTCAATGTTTTTCGCTACATGCTCGCCGAGCTGCATTGCAATCTGAGCAGTTGTCGGATAAGGACGAGCATCCTCACCTTCACCGTTCATCACCGCTGCAACATCACCGATGACATAGATATCTTCATGACCTTCAATAGTAAGATCCGGTTTCACAACGATACGTCCACGTTTGACCCCGTCGAAGTTTTCTTCCATCAGGCTGCTTCCGCGTACACCTGCTGTCCAAATGACACTGCTTGCTTCCAGCTGCTGTTCCTTGTCATCGATTTTGACAACGAAACCATCTTCATTCGCAGCCACAATCGGCGTACCGATCATGAATTTTGCACCGCGGTCTTCCAAATACTTGACTGCATAATCTGTGAGATTTTCAGGGAACATCGGCAGCATGGACGGTGCTGCTTCTACACAAGTGATTTTGACTTGGCTGTAGTCGATGCCGTATTTTTCACAAAGTACAGGGACACTTTCCACAAGTTCTCCGAGGAACTCGACACCCGTGAAACCTGCGCCGCCGACAAGGATGGAAATATCCTTTTCGGATCCTGATGTTTTATAGTTTGCAAAGTTCTTTTCAATCTCCTGACGTGCTGCAACTGCTGTCTGTGGACTGACGATTGAATGCGCGTGCGCCTCCATACCTTCAATGCCGAATGTTTCACTTTCAAAACCAAGAGCTGTGACAAGAATATCGTACTCGAAATCACCCTGGTTAGTTTCTACACGCTTTTCATCCTTATCGATTGCAGTCACTTCTGCAGGGATGAACTTGACTTTGGATGCATCGACGACCTTGCTGATTGGATACACGCCGTCTTCCCATTCTATTGTTCCAGCTGCTGTTTCATGGAGCCATGTTGCTTCATAATGGTATTCATTCTTGTTGATAAGTGTAATATCCGCATCTTGATGGCCCAATATTTTCTGCAATTTGGAAACAGTCTGAAGTCCCGCATATCCTGCACCCAGTACGAGAATTTTCTTTCGTTCAAAACTCATTATAATGTCACCTTTTCTCTCCAATTATTTATGGTTTTAAAAAATTTTAGCCATGATTAAAATCGCTAATATTAGTCACTCCTAATATTAGCGATTTTCTTCACATATTTCAAGGCATTTATGTGGAATAATTAACAATCCCCAGGCTCTCCGGCAACTTGTTTCGTGCGGAATGAAGAACCACACCCACATGAAAGTGTTGCATTTGGATTTTCAATCGAAAAACCGCCGCCCATCAGCGATTGCTTGAAGTCGATTACTGTGCCGTCCACTACCGGCAGATCATATTTATCAACGACGACTTTGACGCCGTAGTATTCGTATACTTCATCACGTTCCTGTATTTCTGTTTCAGCAGCCATACCGTACGTCAAACCGGTGCATCCGCCGCCCTGTACTTTGAATCTGAGGAGTCCTTCCGGCAGATCGTTCTTCTTCAGCATATCCTGAACCTCGTACGCTGCGCTTTCAGTCAATTCAATTGCCATAATATCAATCCTCCATTTATTTCATTATATATCACAAATATGCCCTAACTCAAATCTTCGAACCATGATTCCTCTTCTTTTTTAAGCTTATCTATTCTCCCGTAGATCTTTTCAAGCAGTTTTTCCGGCGTCGTGGCACTGACTATCTTCCCCTCCACCAAAACGAAAAACGCTTTGCTGCACAGACCGCAGTGGCCCAGACAGCCGTAATCCAGAACATCTATTTCCGGATCCGCCTCCAGCGTCTGATATAACTCTTCGGTTCCTTTGAGCATATTCGAAGAACAGAATTCGACCAATGTGAACATTGCGGTCACCTCCCGGGATCATTATTACAACTTCCATTGTAGTTTACAGATTTAACTATTATACTGTATATATTAGAATTTCTAAACAAGGCGGTACTGATATGAAGAAAATAGTTTGCCTCGGCGGCGGCTACGGTAACATGCGTTTTATTCAGCGCATGCTTCCAAAATTGCCTTCCGACTACAGCATTACACTCGTTGATATGAATCCATACCACGGACTTAAAACCGAGTACTATGCACTCGCTGCTGGTACTAAGAGCGAAAAGAATGTGCGCGTCGACTTTCCAGATGACGACAAAGTGGAAGTACTGTATGATACGATCACCGAAATTGACATTGAAAACGGCAGGGTCATACTTGAACACGGTATGCTCGAATATGACAAGCTCGTCATTGGACTTGGCTGTGAAGACAAATACCATGGCGTACCCGGTGCACAGGAACATACATACAGCATCCAGACACTCCGTAAATCACGGGCCACTTATGAGCAGATCGGCGACTTGAAGCCGAATGCGACAGTCGGCATCGTCGGCGCCGGATTGAGCGGCATCGAAATCGCAAGTGAACTCCGCGAATCGAGGACCGATCTTTCAATCAAGCTTTTTGACCGCGGTGAACGCATATTGCCGATGTATCCGGCCCGCCTCAGCGCCTATGTCAAAAGATGGTTCGATGAAAATAACGTCGAAGTCATCCCTAATTCCAATATCGTCAGGGTCGAAGCGGATAAAGTATACAACAACAACGATTCACACGATGTCGATATGTGTATATGGACTGCAGGCGTCCAGCCCGTGGAAGTTGTCCGGAACCTGCCGGTCGAATTCGGTCCGGGCGGACGTGTCGAACTCAACCAGTACCATCAGATTCCCGGCCACCGCAACGTTTATGTCGTCGGTGACAGTGCAGCACTTGAGCATGCACCGTCTGCACAGGTGGCTGAAGGACAGGCCGAACAGATTGCAGAAGTGATTGATGATATTCTCAGCGGCAGGGAACTGCCTGGGGAAATGCCCGACATCAAGATGCAGGGCATACTCGGATCACTCGGTTCCAAAGAAGGGTTCGCCTATCTGAAAGAGAGGACAGTCACAGGCCGCATCGCACGCATGCTGAAGAGCGGCGTCCTCTGGATGTACAAGCTCGGTAACAATTAATCTTTATACAAAGAGTAAAAAGCCCCGGCAGATTCTGCAGGGGCTTTTGTTATGTCAAGATGTGATTACTTAGAAAACCTGTTCCACTTCAACGAATCCAGGAACTTCTTCAAGCAGGGCACGCTCGATGCCTGCTTTAAGCGTGATTGTAGAGCTTGGGCATGTACCGCACGCTCCAAGGAGGCGGAGTTTCACGATGCCGTCTTCCACATCCACGAGTTCACAGTCTCCTCCGTCTCTAAGTAAAAACGGACGTAATTTATCTAAAACTTCATCTACCTGTTCAAACATAGTATCTTGTCCAGTAGTCATTCCAGTTCACTCCCTATCAATTCATACGCAAATTCTTGTATCTATATTATAATGGATATAGGAGAAAAAATCCATCATCTGAAAGGAGTAGTTTAAAATGAAATATGTTGTTAATGTTTATGGCCGAGATGTCATATGTGCCAGCTGTGTCAATGCTCCAGGTTCAAAAGATACGTATGAATGGCTTCAGGCGGTACTTGGGAGGAAATATCCCGACCAGGATCTGCATTTCAATTATATCGATATGGACCATGCTGAAAACCTTTCAGACTATGACCAGGATATCATCGAACGCATCAATGATGACGAACTGTTCTATCCACTTGTCGCCATAAATGATGAAATTGTCCAGGATGGCTATGTTCAATTGAAGCCGATCCAGAAATTCATGGACTCAAAAACTGCATAAAAATTCCCCGGTGCGAATGGAGATAACCTTTCAAAAGCACCGGGGCTTTTATTATACGGCTGGTCTGAGCCCTCTTGCATAGAGTGTTTTCCCAAACAGCGCAGTCAGGACCGTTATGATCGTATCCTTTATGGCGAACGGCACAACAGTGACCATGAGCGCATCGATCAGTCCGACCGGAGTACCGATCACCTGGTTCATTATGAAGACAAAATACAGGAAACCGAATATATAGATGACACCGAGGGCGAGCATGCCGAAACAGGATGTCTGCAGGAGGCCTTTGTTTTCTCCTGAACCGAATCCCGCGATGAATGCTGCGGGAATATACCCGATGATAAATCCGAAGGACGGCGAAACCAGTGATCCGATGCCGCCTGAACCAGCAAATACAGGCACGCCCACAAGTCCCACAAGCATGTAGACGAGTGTACTCAGTGCACCGAGTTTAGGTCCGAGCAGGAATCCGGCAAGCAGTACCATCGGCACCTGGAATGTGATCGGCACCGGCCCGATCGGTATTCTGATTTGTGCACCTACAGCAATGACCGCTGCAAACAGTGCTGCGTAAATAAGATGTTTTGTCTTCATATGATAACCCCTTTTATGTATGATATTCATATCATATCATTGCGCGGATCTATTGTTAACCTATAAATTAAATTAGTTTACAATAAATTCATAATTAAAGTTCCCTTTTTCAGGGTACTCTTATTCACTTAACAGGTGTAATCGGTGCGCCGCCGTTCAGCACTTCCATAATATTGTTTACACACAGGTTCATCATGTTATTGCGTGTCGCAACTGATGCACTTCCAATGTGCGGCAGCAGCGTCATGTTATCCAGACCGACGAACGGATGATCCGCCCCGATTGGTTCATTCTCGAATACATCGAGTGCAGCTCCGGCAATCTCTCCGGATTTCATCGCGTTGACCAGATCATCTTCGACCACATGCGCACCGCGTCCGATGTTGATGAAATGTGCCGATTCCTTCATCTGGCTGAATGCCGCACTGTCGAATTTGTGTTTCGTCTCTTCAGTGAGCGGTGCAGCACATAAGACGAAATCGGACTCTTTCAACAGCTCTTCGAAACTGACCAGCTTTGCTCCCAGATCATTCGCTGCCTGGGATTCCGACCTGTTGTGATACAGTATGTTGGATTTGAAACCGGAAAGGCGTCTTGCAAATGCTGCGCCGATGGACCCCATCCCGAATATGCCGACGGTTTTACCGAAGACGTCCGTCCCTGCCATATGATACGGGCTCCAGCCGGACCATCCGCCGTTCATGAGCTCTTTATTCGCCTCAAGTACTTTGCGGGCCGAAGCGAGCATCATCGTGAATGCAAGCTCGGCTGTCGTTTCAGTCAGTACATCAGGGGTATTTGTAATCACCACTTCATGACGCTTCGCCGCTTCCAGATCAATATTGTCAAAACCGACCGCCAGGTTGGCTACGACTTTCAGTTCCGGTGCATTCGACAGGAACTCCTCATCTATTTTATCGCTCAGCATTGTGAGCACTGCATGCGAATCTTTCGTTTCTTTCAGGAAGGTCTCGCGCGGCATCGGCTTCTGGTCTTCCTCCCATACAGCCACCTCGAAGTCTTTACGCAACTTGGCAACAATATCCGGATTGATGTTTCTAGTAATAACGATCTTTTTCAACTATTCGACACTCCAATCATTTAAGTTATCAATCATATATGTCGGGCGGTGAGGTTTTCCTGTCACTTCCTCTTTGGGTGTCACACCCGTATTGACATGCAAAGTATCCACCCCGCCGTTAATACCCGTTAAAATATCCGTATCATAGTTATCACCGACCATGAGGACATCCTCTTTTGGCAGGCCGAGTGCGGCAACCGCAGATTCCAGGATGATTCCTTCGGGTTTGCCGATGAAGACCGGCTGTACGTCTGTAGCTGTCGCCACCACGGACACAAGTGAACCGTTGCCGGGCACAAATCCCTTTTCAGTTGGGAATTTCTTGTCCGGATTCGTGGCGATGAATCTGGCACCCGCATTGATCATCAGTGTCGCTTTGGACAATTTTTCATAGTTGATCTCAGGGTCCAGCCCCATCACGACATAGTCGGCATCCGCTTCTGCCAGCACGAGCCCCGCCGCTTCAAGCGTTTCTTTCAGACTGTCCGTCCCGATGACGAACACCGTCGCTCCCGGTGCCGTTTCCTTCAAGTATGCAGCCGTCGCCATCGATGACGTATACAGCGTTTCAGGATGGATATCAAAACCCATGTCCAGCAGTTTCTGCGCCGCTTCCACCTGCGTTTTTGTCGCATTATTCGTCAAAAAAACATAGGGGATGCACTCTTTATTCAGCCGGTCTATAAAATCAACCGCGCCATCGATGACGGCCGTTCCATTGTACATCGTCCCGTCCAGATCGATGAGATAACCTTTATACATCTTTCTGGTCTCCTTTGAAGGCAGTGATCGCCTGACCTTCATTTTCAAAGAATGCGTAGACATTTTTTCTGAAATCCTGATAAGCGGACAGGTTCGCTTTAAACTCCTGCTTCATTTTATCGTGATCCAGATTTGTATAGTTGCGTGTCAGTTCCACACGCCATTTGAATGTTGACTTGAATTTTGTATTGTCCGCTGCCGGAATCACACCTTCGGTCTCCATGATGTCCATTACATCCTGATAACTGCCGGGGTCGCGGAGGATAAAGCCGTCGATGATCATATTCCCCACATCGACCACCGCTTCGATCAGCATCTGGGAAGCCCGTTCCAGTGCCAGCCCTTCGGTATTTTCATAACCTCCGGTGAGATCATCAATATATTCAAGCCGTTCCAAAAGCACTTCCTTATCTACGAAATACATTGCTGCCACTCCTATTCCAGTGTTCTTTTGTATAGTATATGATTATATGATAGCATAATTTAAACACACTTGGACTGGAGGAGAACCCTTTGATCGACTTTTATCTATATGATGATACAGAAGACACACAAACACGATTCGTAAGCTTCGTCGGCGAGCACGGCCGGTACGATCTCGCAATCATAAAATCCGACCGTTATTTCGGAAAAAGCCTGGTTCTCAACACACAGGGGAATAAATTCGGCATCATCGGTCCGGACGATCTCGATGAAGAAGGCTACATCGCCCACATTTTAGGGCTCGATGATGATGAGGCTTCGGAGGTCGAAGGATTCCTGAACCAGATCATCGTCTAGGACGGATATTTTGTATAGCGGAGCCCGATAAGGTGATTTATCGGGCTTTTTTGTGTTTTCATAATCGGCCGGATAATTGCCCATATGGACGTCGTCCGCACAACGAAGGCCAGATAACCCCTCATATGGACGTCGTCCGCGCAACGAAGGCCAGATGACGCCCCATATGGACATCGTCCGCACAAACGAAGGCCAGATAACCCTTCATATGGACATCGTCCGCACAAACGAAGTCCATATGACATCAAAAAAGAGCGACATCTGCCAACTGCATGATGCCGCTCCTTTAAATTATGA